>NZ_JBRREA010000011.1:0-115206 GCF_056759975.1 Stenotrophomonas sp. STEN031 | reverse complement strand
ATGCTCGGCAGAGGCTTTCCCGGTAACGCCTCTGCCGAGCATGGCTCGGCACTACTGGGGCATTTCCGGTAACGCTTCTGCCGAGCATGGCTCGGCATTACATGGAATCCTGGCCACGCGAAAAAGCCAGCGCGAAGGCTGGCTTTCGGCTAACGCTCGACTTACCGCATTACTTCATGCGGTAGGTGATACGGCCCTTGGTCAGGTCGTACGGCGTCATCTCAACCTTGACACGGTCGCCGGTCAGGATGCGGATGTAGTTCTTGCGCATGCGACCGGAAATGTGGGCAATGATTTCATGCCCATTTTCCAGGCGAACACGGAAAGTGGTGTTCGGCAACGTCTCGCTGACGGTGCCTTCGAACTCGATGGAGTCGTCTTTCGACATGTAGTCCTGTGCGGTTCTGCGGACGGCCATTGGGCCTAAGGGCGGGCATTTTACGCTTTCGCGGGCCAGGATGCAAAGTTTGCGTTAAACCTCGGTATTCAGGCCAATGCCGCTGCAGCCAACTCGCCAAACCGACGCGTCCAGGCCCCCGCGTCCCCCGGTCGTTGCACCAGCTCGCGGACGCTTTCGAGGAACGCCGGACGGGGTAGATGCTCGGCGCCCATCCGCAGCAGGTGCGGGTTCTCCACCTGTGCATCCATCAACGGCCAGCCCCATTGGGCCAACGTCCCAGCCAGGGCCGCCAGCGCCACCTTGGAACCGCCGCTACGGCCACTGAACATGCTTTCGCCGAAGAACATCTGGCCGATGGCGACGCCATAGATGCCACCTACCAACGCCTCCTCGTCAAATACTTCCACCGAATGCGCGTAGCCGAGGTGATGCAGGGTGACATAGGCCTGGTGCATGGCGGGGGTGATCCAGGTGCCATCCTGGCCGGGACGCGGCGCTGAGGCGCAGGCCTGCATCACCTCCGAGAACGCGGTATCGGCGCGGAGGGTCCACTTGCTGTTGCGCAGTCCGCGGCGGAAGCGCGAGGACAGGTGGACCTTGTCGGTACGGAACACCATGCGCGGGTCAGGTGACCACCACAGCAGTGGCTGGCCCTCGGAGAACCATGGAAAGATGCCGCCGGCATAGGCATTGAGCAGGCGCACCGGGCTGAGATCGCCGCCGACGGCAAGCAGGCCATCGGGCTCCTGCAAGGCCAGCTCGGCGGGCGGGAATGGTGCATCGCTGGCGCTGTCCAGCAGGAACGGGCCCTTGTTGCTCATTGCGATGGATCGTCCAGCTTGAAGGGTGAATGGCGCAGCAGGTCTGCGCCATAGGTCGCGACATCCTCGCGCTCGCGGGCGCACCAGTCACGTGCGGCCTCGCGGAACTGCGGATGGGCCAGCCAATGGTGGCTGCGCACCTGTGTTGGAAGAAAGCCACGCGCCAGTTTGTGCTCGCCCTGGGCGCCGGGCTCGAAGCGCTGCAGGCCTTCGCGCAGGCAGTAGTCGATGCCTTGGTAATAACAGGTCTCGAAGTGCAGGCCGGGCAGGGCGGCGCCGCCCCAGTAGCGTCCGTACAGCGTATCCGCGCCACGCAGGCACAGCGCACCAGCAATCGGCTCGCCATCCTGGATCGCCAGGAACAACACCAGCTGGCGCGGCATCTGCTCAGCCATATGGCGCAGAAAAGCCAGGGTCAGCGCCGGCGCGTTGCCGTACTCGGCAAAGGTCTGGAGGTAGAAACCGTGCATGGCGCGCAATTCGTCCGCGCTGGCCTCATCGCCGTGGCGCACGACGAAGCGGATGCCGGCGCGGGCGACCTTGGCGCGCTCCTGGCGGATGTTCTTGCGCCGCTTGTGATCCATCGCGCCGATGAAGTCATCGAAGCTCTTCCAGCCCGGCTGGCGCTGCCACTGGAACTGCACGTCATCGCGCTGCAGCCACTGCGCGTCGAACAATGGGTTCTCATCGGCCAGATGGAAGTTGATATGCGCAGACGACAAGTCATTGTCCTGCACATGGCCAACGATGGCCTCGATCAATGCCTGCCGATCAGCCTCGCTGCGGGCCAGCAGGCGCGGCCCGGTGACCGGTGAATAGGGCACGCCGCACAGCCATTTCGGGAAGTACGCCAGGCCATGGCGTGCATACGCGTTGGCCCAGGCATGATCGAACACGAACTCGCCATGCGAGTTCTGCTTCAGGTAGCCGGGGGCGGCAGCAACAAGTTCGTCGTCGCGCCACAGGCTCAGGTGCTGGGCCTGCCAGCCCCATTCCGGGCGCAGGCAGCCATGCTGCTCCAGCCCGCTGAGGAAGGCGTGGCTGACGAAGGGGTTGCTGCCGTCATGCAGGCCATCCCACTGCACGGCGCGCAACGCTGCCAGGCTGTGCAGGATGCGTGGTTGCAAACGCAGGTTCATGGTTCCAACGTCAATACGTCGATGACGGGTGGGTTGAACAGGCGCAATGGCAGGCCGATCTCTCCGGTACCGCTGGTGGTGAAAACCCGTATCGGACCGCAGGCACCCCGCATGACCTGCTCACCGCGATCGAAGCCATAAGCGCTCGGAATGACCTTGCGGTACAGCCAGGGGATGCGGATCTGTCCGCCATGCGTATGTCCAGCGAGAACAACGGCCACATTGCCGGTGCAGACTTGCATGGCGCTGTCGGGGTTGTGGGCAAGAATGATCGTGGGTCCGAGCAATGCCCCGCCCCCGAGCAGGAAGCGCGCGTCATCCCGGCCTGCCCAGCGGTCGCCGAGGCCGGCCCAGTTCACGCCATTGGTATCCCGGAGCAGGCGTCCTTCGATGACGTTCATGCCATGCGCGGCGAGTGCGGCACGCAAGGGTTTGTCGATGTCCGGGCCGGGCTGTTGCTGGTCGTGGTTGCCGAGCACCACAAACGCAGGCGCGCGCAGGTCCGCCAGCGGCGCGAACAGCTCCTGCAGCGATTGGCCTTGCGGCTCGTAGGTCAGGTCGCCGGCGATCGCCACCGCGTGGACATCCTGATCGTTGATGCGCGCCACCAATCGCTCCAGGAAGCGCCGATCCTTGTAGACGTCCAGGTGGATGTCACTGACCAGGGCGATGCGGGCAGCGGTACCGGTACCTTCCAGCGTGGTGTGCCTGATCACGATCATCTGCGGCTCGATGAAGCGTGCCCAGACGAACACGCTGCAGCCAAGCAGCAGCACCGCAAGCACCGGCCGGTGGCGCGGATTGCGCCAACGCCACAGCAGCCAGGCGATGACAGGAAAGACCAGCCAGCTGCCATGGAACAGCAGCTGCTTGATCATCAGCTTGTCCATGGCAGGCGGGCGGAGCGGGGCGCTCAGGCGCCCTTTTCGTCCAGGAAGCGCTCGGCGTCCAGTGCGGCCATGCAGCCGAAGCCGGCCGAGGTGATGGCCTGGCGGTAGTGCTGGTCGGCAACGTCGCCGGCGGCGAACACGCCTTCGACCGAGGTCATGGTGGCGTTGCCGCCCAGGCCGGAGCGGATCTCCAGGTAGCCGTTGTTCATTGCCAGCTGACCGGTGAACAGCTCGGTGTTGGGCTGGTGGCCGATGGCGACGAAGAAGCCGTGGGCTTCGATATCACGGGTGCTGCCGTCCAGGGTGGACTTCACGCGCACACCGGTGACACCAGCGTCATTGCCCAGCACTTCGTCGACCTGGTGGTGCCACACGGTTTCGATCTTGCCGGCGGCGACCTTGGCGAACAGCTTGTCCTGCATGATCTTTTCCGCCTTCAAGGTGTCGCGGCGGTGGACCAGGTAGACCTTGCGGGCGATATTGGACAGGTACAGCGCCTCTTCAACGGCGGTGTTGCCGCCGCCGACCACGACCACATCCTGGTCCCGGTAGAAGAAGCCGTCGCAGGTGGCGCAGGCGGAAACCCCGCGGCCCTTGAAGGCTTCCTCGGACGGGATGCCCAGGTACTTGGCGGTGGCGCCGGTGGCGATGATCAGCGCATCGGCGGTGTACTGGGCGCTGTCACCGGTCAGGGTGAACGGGCGCTTGGACAGGTCAGCGGTATGGATGTGGTCGAACACCACTTCGGTTTCGAAGCGCTCGGCATGCGCCTGCATGCGCGCCATCAGGTCCGGACCCATCAGGCCGTGGGCATCACCCGGCCAGTTGTCGACCTCGGTGGTGGTCATCAGCTGGCCGCCCTGCTGCAGGCCGGTGACGACCAACGGCTTCAGGTTTGCGCGCGCGCCGTAGACGGCAGAGGTCCAGCCGGCAGGGCCAGAGCCGAGGATCAACAGGCGGGTGTGCTTGGTCGGGAGGCTGGAAGTGCTCATGTATACTCGCGAAAGTCAGGGTTGGTGGCCCGAACGCGGCAGTCTGCAACTGTCCGGGCAAGCCAATAGAGTGGCGGTCGGACCCCGGTGAATCAAGGCACGTGAATGGAACTGCGCGGCCCGTTGGATACAACTCCGCTGTTTCCTTCATTGCTGCCGCCGCTGTCTGGCGGCTTTTTGACGTTTTCTGTCTGTCAGCCGTACCGCAATGCGCTGCAAGCGGGTGAAACCCGACGATCTGTCGTTTAATATCAATCACTAACCGTGCATTTTTAAGGTCTGGTCAAAGGTGGCGAAACAGGTCCCGGAACGCGACAAAAGCCCCAAGGCTGCCGCTGATGCGCGCAAGTCGGCGGCTGCAGCAGTAGACAATCCGCGTCGTCAAAAGCTCTGGCGTGATCTGGCGCTGATCGCGATCGCGCCCGCGCTGCTGTACCTGCTGGCCAGTCTGTTCACGTATTCGCCAACGGATCCGGGCTGGTCACAGTCGGGTTCGGTGGTCGCGCCCGTACACAACATGGGCGGCAAGGTCGGCGCGTGGATTGCCGATGTGCTGCGCCAGCTGTTTGGCTATGTGGCCTACCTGATCCCGGTGATGCTGGCTGCGGTGGCGTGGATCGCCATGTTCGGCCTGAAGAAGACCGACGAGCGCGGCCAGGATGATCTGGGCCCGGCGCTGCGTCTGGTCGGCATCGTCGGTTTCCTGATTGGTGCCACCGGTTTCCTGTACCTGCGCCTGCCGCCGGGTGATGTCGCCCGTGCCGGTGGTGGCTTGGGCGTATTGGTAGGCAAATCACTGCAGACCGGCTTTGGCCCGGTGGGCAGCAATCTGTTCCTGCTGGTGCTGTTGTTGACCTCGATCACCCTGGCCACCGGTTTGTCGTGGTTTGCGGTGATGGAGAAAATCGGCAAGTGGGTGTTGGCCCTGGGGCCGATGCTCAACAAGAAGAAAGAACAGGCCAATGAGTGGCAGCAGACCCGCGTGCTGCGTGAGGAACGCGAGGAAGTGCGCAAGGTCGATGCCGAGGTCCGCGCCAAGCGCGAGCCGGTGAAAATCGAACCGCGCCCCACGCCGATCATAGAGAAGAGCGACCGCGCCAAGCGCGAGACGCAGATCCCGATGTTCCAGGGCGTCAATGGCGATGGCTCGGACATCCCGCCGCTGGCCCTGCTCGACGACCCGAAGCCGCAGGCCAAGGGCTACGACGAACAGACGCTGGAGACCCTGTCGCGGCAGATCGAGTTCAAGCTCAAGGATTTCCGCATCGATGCGCAGGTCGTCGGCGCCTATCCGGGTCCGGTGATCACCCGTTTCGAGATCGAACCGGCGCCGGGCATCAAGGTCAGCCAGATCAGTTCGCTGGACAAGGACATTGCCCGCGGCCTGTCGGTCAAGTCGGTGCGTGTGGTTGATGTGATTCCGGGCAAGTCGGTGATTGGCCTGGAAATCCCCAACGTCACCCGCGAGATGATCTTCCTGTCCGAGCTGCTGCGCTCCAAGGAATACGACAAGTCGGCCAGCGTGCTGACCCTGGCGTTGGGCAAGGACATCGCCGGCCGCCCCAGCGTGGCCGATCTGGCGCGCATGCCGCACCTGCTGGTGGCCGGTACCACCGGCTCGGGCAAGTCCGTTGCGGTCAACGCGATGGTGCTGAGCCTGCTGTACAAGGCCAGCCCGAAAGACCTGCGCATGCTGATGATCGACCCGAAGATGCTGGAGCTCAGCGTCTACCAGGGCATCCCGCACCTGCTGGCGCCGGTGGTCACCGACATGAAGGAGGCCGGCAACGGCCTGCGTTGGTGCGTGGCCGAAATGGAGCGCCGCTACAAACTGATGAGCGCGGTCGGCGTGCGTAACCTGGCCGGCTTCAACAAGAAGGTGAAGGACGCCATCGACGCTGGCCAGCCGATGATGGACCCGCTGTTCAAGCCCAACCCGGAGATGGGCGAGGCGCCGCGTCCGCTGGAACCGCTGCCCTTCATCGTCATCTTCATCGACGAATTTGCCGACATGATGATGATTGTCGGCAAGAAGGTCGAAGAGCTGATCGCGCGCCTGGCACAGAAGGCACGAGCGGCCGGCATCCACCTGATCCTGGCCACCCAGCGTCCGTCGGTGGACGTGATCACCGGCCTGATCAAGGCCAATATCCCAACCCGTATCGCCTTCCAGGTCAGCTCCAAGATCGACTCGCGCACCATCCTGGACCAGTCCGGTGCCGAGGCCCTGCTGGGCAACGGCGACATGCTGTACCTGCCGCCGGGCACGGCCATGCCGGACCGTGTGCACGGCGCCTTCGTCTCCGACGAAGAAGTGCATCGCGTGGTCGAGCACCTCAAGGCCAGCGGCCCCACCGATTACATCGAGGGCGTGCTGGACGAAGTGCAGACCATGGGCGATGGCGTGGTGGTGGGGGCCAATGGCCTGCCGGAAGCCAGCGGCGGTGGCGGGGATGAATCCGACCCGCTGTACGACGAAGCGCTGCGTATCGTCACCGAAACCCGCCGCGCCTCGATTTCCGGCGTGCAGCGGCGCCTGAAGATCGGCTACAACCGCGCCGCGCGTCTGATCGAAGCGATGGAAGCGGCAGGCGTGGTGACCGCGCCCGAGCACAACGGCGACCGCACCGTGCTGGCTCCGCCGCCGCCCAAGCACTGAACGAAAGGGCGGCATTCAGCGATTGATTGCCGCCCATTCAGTTTGCAAGAGGCAGACTCTGCCTCACCAACGACACAACTATCCAAAGCCGCCATGACTGCATTCCTGCGCCACTCCGTTCTTGCTGTTGCCCTGGCTTGTGCCGGCCTTGCTGCGGATGCGCATGCCGGCGCCCGCGATGACCTGAAGTCCTTCACCAGCGGCCTGCGCGGCCTTGATGGCCAGTTCGCGCAGCAGGTGGTGGATCAGCGTGGCCGGGTCAAGGAATCCTCCAGCGGCCGTGTGGCGCTGTCGGCTCCGCGCCAGTTCCGCTGGGAATACACCCGACCGCATCCGCAGCTGATCATCGCCGACGGCAGCAAGCTGTGGGTTTACGAGCCGGATCTGGAGCAGGCCCGGGTCAGCCCGCAGGGCACCGAGGAGCAGAACAACCCGCTCACCGCCCTGATCAACCCGGCGCTGCTGGAACAGCAGTACGACATCAGCGAAGAAGCCGCGCCGCGTGACGGCATGCAGTGGCTGTCGCTCACGCCCAAGCGCGATACCCAGGCCAGCTTCGATGTCGCCGCACTGGGCTTCGCCGGTGGCGCGCTGTCGCGGATGGAGCTGACCGACGCGGTGGGCCAGCGCACCATCATCAGCTTCAGCGGCTGGAAGAAGAACCCCAGCTTCGCTGCGGGCACCTTCCGCTTCGTGCCGGGCAAGGACGTCGACGTCGTCGGCGATCGCTGAACCCAAGCCCAGCTCTTGAGACCGGGGCAGGGCGGCCACGCTGCTAGAATGCGGGCGTGGCCAGATCCCGAAATATCTTTCTTGATGAAGCTCCCGCCGACCTGCTGACAGCGGACCGGGACAATATGCGTCCGCTCGCCGAACGCATGCGTCCGCGTGCACTGGACGAGATGGTCGGCCAGAAGCGTTTGCTGGCACCCAGCACAGCGCTGCGTCGCGCGGTCGAATCCGGGCGCGTGCATTCGATGATCCTGTGGGGCCCGCCGGGCTGTGGCAAGACCACGTTGGCCTTGCTGCTGGCCCAGTATGCCGATGCCGAATTCCGTGCCATCTCGGCCGTGCTGTCCGGCTTGCCCGACGTGCGCCAGGTGCTGGCCGAAGCCGCGCAGCGTTTCGCCGAAGGGCGACGCACGGTGCTGTTCGTCGACGAAGTGCACCGCTTCAACAAGGCCCAGCAGGATGCCTTCCTGCCGCATATCGAGCGCGGCACGATCATTTTTGTCGGCGCGACCACCGAAAATCCTTCGTTTGAGTTGAACTCGGCACTCTTGTCGCGCTGCCGCGTGCACGTACTTGAGTCGGTCTCGCCCGAAGACGTGGTGGAAGCGCTGCAGCGGGCCTTGGACGACACCGAGCGCGGGCTGGGCGAGCAGGAAATCACGGTCTCGGCCGAGTCGCTGCTGGAGATAGCCCGCGCCGCCGACGGCGACGTGCGCCGGGCCCTGACCCTGCTGGAAATCGCCGCGGAACTGGCAGCAGGCGAGGGCGGTGAAATCACCCCGGAAACCCTGCTGCAGGTATTGGCCGACCGCACCCGCCGCTTCGACAAGAATGGCGAGCAGTTCTATGACCAGATCTCGGCGCTGCACAAATCGGTGCGCAGCTCCAACCCGGACGGCGCCATCTACTGGCTGGCGCGCATGCTTGATGGCGGCTGCGATCCGTCCTACCTGCTGCGTCGGTTGACCATCATGGCGGTGGAAGACGTCGGCCTGGCCGATCCGCGGGCGCTGGAAATGGCGATCAATGTCTGGAACGCCTACGACCGCATCGGCGCACCGGAAGGCGATATCGCCCTGTCCAACCTGGTCGTGTACCTGGCCAGCACCGCCAAATCCAACGCGGCCTACATGTCCTTGCATGCGGCCCGCGCCGACATCGCCAAGTACGGCACCCAGCCGGTGCCGATGCACCTGCGCAACGCACCCACGCGCCTGATGAAGACCCTGGGCTACGGCCAGGGCTACCAGTACGACCATGACGTCGAAGGCGGTATCGCGCTGGACCAGACGGCGTTCCCGGATGACATGGGCGAACAGGTCTATTACAAGCCGGTCGAGCGCGGCCTGGAGATCAAGTTGAAAGACAAGCTTGATCGCCTGCGCACCGCCCGCGAGCAGGCCCGCGCACAGCGCAAATGACCGCCATCCGCCACCCAATGCCTGGAGCTTGAACCCATGTGGCTTTCTTTCCTGGCCATCGGCGTTGGCGCAGCGCTCGGTGCCTGGCTGCGGTACGGACTGAGCCTCTGGCTCAACCCCGTGCACAACACGGTGCCGCTGGGGACCTTGACCGCCAACCTGCTGGGCGGCTACGTGATCGGGCTTGCACTGGCTTTCTTCGCCACCCGGCCCGAGCTCTCACCGCAATGGCGGCTGTTCGTGGTCACGGGGCTGTTGGGAGGGCTGACCACGTTCTCCACATTCTCCGCTGAAGTGGTCTACCTGCTGCAACGCCAACAAGTGGGCTGGGGCCTGCTGACCATTGGCCTGCATCTGATCGGTTCGCTGTCGATGACCGCCCTGGGCTGGTGGACCTGGCGCGCTTTGCGGCACCTGACTTGAGGTCGCTTTCAATGCCGCAGTCGATACCGCATCATGCGCCCACCACAAATTGAGCGTTTTCTGGACATGCAGCAAAAGCGGGCACACGAATGAGCAGACCGGCGTCGGATGACGCGGCCCGCAGCGAAGCAATCCAGGATTCTGAACCGGGCAGCGCCATCATCGGTGCGGATGTCGGCGGCACCTATGCGCGCCTGGGTTGGACCCGCCTGGATGGCAACGGCGAATTGAGCGTCCGCGGCTTTCGCAAGTACACCTGCGCCGAGCATCCCAGCCTTGCCGCGATCCTGCGCGACTACGCCGACTGGCTGGCCCGCGAGACCGATGCGCCCCCCATCGCGCACGCGGTCGTCGCCATCGCCGGCGTCCTCGATGGTGACGGCAATACACTGCTGAATACCAATCTGGCCTGGCCGGTATCGCTGGCGGCAACCCGCCGCGAGTCGGGCATGCAAACGCTGGAGCTGATCAACGACTTTGTCGCCGTTGCCCAAGCAATGGCACATGCCGAGGCCGATTCGCTGCACCTGATCTGCGGTGATCCCGAGCAGGTAGCACCTGGCCCAGCCGTGGTGCTCGGCCCAGGAACCGGTTTGGGCGTGGCGGTATACCTGCCGGGTGGAAAGCCTTCGGTGCTGCCCAGCGAAGCAGGGCACGCCGCCTTGGCTGGTTCCAGCGCACTGGAGCAGGACGTGTTGCGCCTGCTGTCGCAGCGATACACCCATATCGACAACGAACGGATCCTGTCTGGTCCGGGCTTGATCACGCTTTACACCTGTTTGTGCGAGTTGCGCGGCAGCGTCCCGCAATGGCAATCGCCAGCCGAACTGGTTGCTGCCGCACGCAGCGGCAGCGATGCATTGGCGACAGAAAGCGTCGACGTATTCTGCGCATGGCTGGGCAGCCTGGCTGGCGATCTGGCGCTGACCTTCGGTGCACGCGCCGTCTATTTGACCGGTGGTATCACTGGTCATATCAGTGATTTCCTGCACGCAGGCGGCTTCCAGCAACGTTTCCTTGCCAAGGACCGCTTGTCACAGGCGTTGCGGCACGTACCGGTCTGGCGCGTTGAACACGGCGAGCTCGGCGTGCTCGGTGCCCTTGCCTGGCACGTGGACAAACTCGCCGCACGCTGAGCACAACCCAGGAGGTTCCCGCCATGAGTACCCGCAGACAGTTCCTGCAATCGTCCGCACTTATCGGTGCATTGGGCAGCGCTGCGCCCGACCTGCTGGCGTCGCCGGCAGCTGCCAACGGCGCTCGCGTGGTTTCGACCTGGGACTTCGGCGTTGGCGCCAACCAGGCTGCATGGAAGATCCTGGCCGCTGGCGGCAATGCGCTGGATGCGGTGGAAGCCGGCGCCCGCTGGGCGGAAAGCGAACTCTGCAACCCCACTGTCGGTCGCTGCGGCAATCCTGATCGCGATGGCGTACTGAGCCTGGACGCCAGCATCATGGCAGGCGATGGCCGCTGCGGCTCGGTGGCGGCCTTGGCCGATATCCTGCACCCGATCACCGTGGCCCGCGCGGTGATGGAGAAGACCCCGCACGTCATGCTGGTGGGGGAGGGCGCCCAGCAGTTTGCCGTGCAGCAAGGACATGAACGCCGCAACCTGCTGACGCCGGAAGCAGAGCAAGCCTGGCGCGAGTGGTTGAAGACCGAGCACTACGCACCGCAGATCAACGCCGAGCGTCGCGGCATTCCCGGCGACAAGGACAACCACGACACGCTGGGGATGATCGCCATCGACGCCAAGGGCGAGATGTCCGGTGCCTGCACCACCAGTGGCATGGCCTTCAAGATGCATGGCCGCGTTGGCGACAGCCCGATCATCGGCGCCGGCCTGTACGTCGACAACGAAGTAGGGGCCGCCACGGCATCCGGCATGGGTGAGGAAATGATCCGCAATGCGGCGTCCTTCCTGGTGGTCGAATTGATGCGGCAAGGCCGTACGCCGGCGGAAGCCTGCCGTGAAGCCATCCAGCGTGTAGTGCGTAAACGCCCCGAAGCCAGCCGTACCTTGCAGGTCTGTTTCCTGGCAATGAACCGCCGTGGCGAAGTTGGCGCGTATGCGCTGCATCGTGGCTTCGTCTACGCCGTGTGCGACAGCAGCAAGCAGGATGCGTTGCTCGAATCGGCTTCGGTGTACACGAGCACCCAGGCATGAGTTCGCCATATCTGCTGGAAATCGCCTGCAATTCGGCAATGTCGGCCGTAGCAGCTCAGCAAGGTGGGGCCAACCGCATTGAGCTGTTCGAAAACCTGGAGCAGGGCGGCACGACACCGTCCTTCGGTAGCATTGCAGTAGCGCGTGACCGTCTGCACATCCCGTTATACGTATTGATACGACCGCGTCCGGGTGACTTTCATTACGGATCGATGGAAACGGAGATCATGCTGCGGGACATTGCCCATTGTCGGCAGTTGGGCTGCGACGGGGTGGTCATAGGGGCACTGGATGCAGACGGCGAGATAGATGTAGCGCTGTGTCGCGAACTCGTTCGTGTTGCCGGGCCGCTGGACATCACCTTTCATCGCGCATTCGACGCTGCACGCGATCTACCTGCAGCGTTGGAACAGATAGTTGAGCTTGGCATCAAACGCGTCCTCAGTTCCGGTGGCCATGCCGATGCCGCCGAAGGTAGCGCAACGCTTGCCAAGCTGGTCAAACAAGCCGGATCACGCCTGCAGTTGATGGCCGGGGCTGGGTTGAACCCCCAAAACATTGCAGAGGTTGCGCAGCAATCGGGCTGCCTGCAGCTACATGCATCGGCCAAGAGCAGACAGCGATCAGGGATGGCTTATCAAAACCCAGCACTCAAGGGTTTGGAAAACGACTGGATCCAGACTCAGGCCGACCTGGTCGCTGCCCTGCGGCAGGCCCTGGATGCGATCAGCTGAAGCTGCGTGTGCTGGCACCTGATCAATTAAAGTGACGAAACACTTTAATTGTGCGTATCGATGGACGACTGTCCGCGGAGCCGCACTTGGCCGGAGCAGTATCCATTCAATCTCTTGTTAATGTGACTCGTCACTTTAAATATGAGGTCAGGCATCTTTTGTCCACAGCCGACCTTTGCGGATGGAGGCTGTGACCTTCATGCGACCGTGGCGGCTGTCAACCAAGTGGAACGCACGGTACTGAATTGGAACTCTTCAACGCGCCTGCAGGCTACTGCTCACAGCGTTGCTTCAGCTGCCAGCCGGCATTTAATCGTGACGAGTCACTAAATAAGCCTTGGATCCGCAATAGCTTCAACAAGGACGGCTCACGCCCACAGACCGCAAGGCCATGGCTTCAAATCTGGCGCGTTCTCGGGTACTGGGCAGGCCAGATTTCAAGGATTTAAACAGGGCTACATGCATCGACACGGCCGGGGATAAACGAGCCGCGCCAGTGGCGAAAGATGTCGTCCTTCAGAGCATGTGCCTCACAGAGGATCGGCAAAGTACTGCAAACCAAACCTTGGGAATGGCGACAGGAGCTGTTCTGATGCGGACTTCGCAGGAAACGAATGCATACGGCTGCAGATCCAGCGCGAAGTCAGGGCGCTCGTTGCGAAAAAAAGGCGCCGGGCCACAGGGAGCCTTCGGATCCTTCATGGAACTCTTTTGAACATAATATACATTATGCGAAATAGCCTATCGGCGGATCCGCTGGGTCTGGCTCTGGATCACCTCTTGCCTTGTCAGTTTTTTTAGTTCGTGTCCTTTTGCGTAGAATCGCGCCCCTCATTGATTTCATTGGGTAATTTCCACTGCTCATGGACACCATCCTAAGTAACCGCTAGCTCTTTGGTTTCTTCTGTCTAGAGATTGCGGGCTTCAATTTCCTCCGAAGAGCTGCTTCGATTGCTGCGGGCATTTTGGCTAGCTGTTCTTCCAAGACATCAGATCTCGCACGTTGCTTGTCTGCTTCCTGAGATGCCTCAGCAGTTGCCTTCTGCGCAGCCTTCAAGGCTGCGGTCAGCGATTTCTCCGTGGCTACGTAGTGCTTTTCAGAAGACGCCAGCTTGGCTTTCAGGTCCTTGGCACCTTGGCGAATCTGGTCGATTTCCCGCAACGCACGATCTTCAACAGATCTGGCGTGGTTCTATGAGACTTTCGCGCTCAGATCTGGCCAATTCCTGTAGCTCATGTAGACGGGCATCAAGACCTTGTCTGGCGACATCCATTTGCTCAAGCTGTTGCTCTGCCTTAGACCGCTGTTGAACTGATGCTGCCAGCTGGGACTGCAGCTGATCCACGAGTTGACGAAGTTCTACCACCAGGCTCAGCGCGATGCGTTCTGCTTGGCTCGAGGCCGCCACGGTGGCGTGAAGTTCAGTGGCCTCATCCGCGAAGTTCTGCTGTTGCATGCGTAGCTCGTCATACTCGGCCGAAAGCACCTGTCTCGATCAACGCCAACAGTGCTTTCCGCGGCACAACCTGCTCCATCTCTGAGAGGAATATCTCGCGCCGTGTGCGCTTGCGTCGGCCCTGTTGCTCGGCGTCGCCAAAGGTCAGTTGCATGGATGGATCAGGCTCCAGAATCGTGGACTGTAGTCTGACAGCCTGCGGTGGAGCTGTTCAGACCTTCCCTAGCTCCCAGCGGTATCAAAGCATCCTCAGCAAGTTGCAGGCCAACCTCCTCCAAGCGGGAGTGAGTCTACAACAGCTGCTATTAACCTATTGGCGGACTAGCACCACCAATATGGCTGCCATCGCTTAAGCGAACTTCGAACGGCACGAGCGCCGACGAAGCTGCATCCCATCCCTTTCCAATCAGGAAGCCGGCCCGCACCTCCACTTCAGTTAAACCGTCCCATGACAAGTGGGCCGTCTTCCAACAGTACCCTTGCTCGTTAATCGCAAACGCCCGAGTGTAGTCAAATAGAACCAAAGTATTCGACTCTGCATCAAATCGCCCCCCAAGAATCGGGCGAAATGGGATCTCTTCCCATTTCATCGGATCACTCAGAGAGACGACATACCCCGACCCCTTTGCTACGACGATCAGCCTCTCGCCATCGGGATGAATACAACAGAGGTCTATGGCACTACGGGCCTCTTTTCCCTGCAGGAAATACCCAATCCATTCTCCACCTGATGGAGGAGTAACTTTTACCGCAACCCCCGGACCCCAAGCATCCGGCAGCGCCCCAGGGTAGAAATAGCTAACAAGGTCGCAATCTCCATCCCCCGGGATGACCTCCACAAGGAATGACGTCGGTTTTCCATAGTTCAAAAATTCAGTCATCGTGATGGCCTGAAGAAACGATGCGTAATCACCTCTGTTCGACCAGAAGCAGATGGGCGGACCCCGATTTCGTAAGTACCCTCGATCGTGCGCGCTGGAGTGTATCCGATAACTTGCCTTGCCGGATTACTAGAAGGATTGCTAAGGAAGGTCTGAACAATCGACTCGGCCACACTGATTTCCCGTGCTCAAGTCGGCACCACATGCTACAAGTCGGAAAGGTAGTAACTTCCCGGTTTATCTTTGCCCTGCCGGACGGCTTTCCCCGTCCTGCATATACAACTACCCCATCTTCGGCAGCAGTTGCCGCCGCACCATCCACAAATTTGACAGCGCAAACAGCGTAAGCATCTGCACCGTGTTCTTGGCCAGGCCGCGATAGCGCACCTTGGTGTAACCAAACTGGCGCTTCACCACCCGGAACGGGTGCTCGACTTTGGCACGCACACTTGCCTTGAAGTGCTCCCAGCGTCGTGCATGCTTCAAGCCGCGTTTGTTCTTGATCAAGCGCAGCTTGGAAGGCTTCTCGGCGATCAAGAACGCTGCGTTGATGTCCTGCAGTTCCGCACGATTCTCTGCGCCGGTGTAACCACTGTCGCCGTAAATCTCTTCTTCGCGGCCGTGCAATGCGCGTGGTGGACAAGCCCGGAGTGTTCGTCAACACCGATATGCGCCTTCATCCCGAAGTACCACTGATTGCCTTTCTTGGTCTGATGCATGTCCGGATCACGCTTGCCGTCGTGGTTCTTGGTTGACGTTGGCGCGTTGATGATCGTTGCATCGACAATGGTCCCTGCCCGCAGGCTCACACCTTTGCGCGGCAAGTGCGCGTTGATCTGCTTGAACATTGCCGCCGCCAACTGGTGCTTCTCCAAAAGACGGCGAAAGTTGAGGATGGTCGTCTCGTCCGGAATCTCTTCCAGCCCGCCCAACTGCGTGAATTGACGCATCTTTGGCGTATCGCACAGCGCTTCTTCCATCGCTGGATCGCTCAGTGCATACCACTGCTACAGCAAGTGGATACGCAGCATGGTTTCAAGCCGATACGGCTGCCGACCCGGGCCGCTCGACTTCGGGTAATGCGGCTCCGATCAACGCCAACAGCGCTTTCCATGGCACAGCCTGCTCCATCTCGGACAGGAAGATCTCGCGCCGTGTGCGCTTGCGTCGGCCTTGTTGCTCGGCGTCGCCAAAGGTCAGTTGCATGGGTCGATCAGACTCTCAAATCGTGGATTGCAGTCTGACAGCTTCGGGGGAGTTGTTCAGAGATTCCCTAAGAATGCCTGGATCAAGCTTACGGGCAGGCGACAGCGATGCTGGAGATCCGTGCGAGAAAAATTTGG
Source organism: Stenotrophomonas sp. STEN031 (assembly GCF_056759975.1). Lineage (NCBI taxonomy): Bacteria > Pseudomonadati > Pseudomonadota > Gammaproteobacteria > Lysobacterales > Lysobacteraceae > Stenotrophomonas > Stenotrophomonas sp. STEN031. The sequence continues at coordinate 99,147 of NZ_JBRREA010000011.1, read as the reverse complement.
CTTCCCTGCGAAAAGCGGATCTGGCATCGACCAAATCGAACGCAGCTGGCCGGACCTGCGAAACGAACCGCGTTTATTCTGCGACGCATCACGGAAATTGTTGAGGTAAGCGCCGCGTAACTGCCAATAGTCCGAGCGGGGTTTCCTGGAAACACGTCGCCGCGCTGACTAGGCCCACGACCGATGACCTCCTGACCACTAGCCATGGCTGGGCGACGCGACTGGACGCCACCAGAGCTACCCGTGGCTGAAGTTGCTCCCCTGCCCCATATGGCACGCCCTGCGCACGATTGCCGCCATGAGGTACCTTGAACGGGTTGTACAGCTCACCCTTCCAGGCAATCTCCCGGCAAACGTCATCGCGCGGCACTCATATCTGCATTATCTTGGAAACTAGATTCACCAGCACGCCCTCCCCCATGCGCTTGGCCGTGCGAACAACGGGGTGCGCGGGCTCTCGCAGCTGCGGAAAATATGCATGGCAGCCGGTCTTGACGTGGAAATGCCCGGCCATGAACCATAGCTCAGAGGCGATTGCCTCCTCGCTAGCGCCGACGCCGTGCAGGCGGACATAACGCTCTAGCGCTAGCGCGGCGATCTGGTCGCCGTCGACGAGCGTTTCGCGCTGTGCATCGCCCTGCCAGTGGACGCGGACGGTGCCGCGCTGCTCGTCCCACTCAGATTCATCGACGGGCAGGATCAGGGTGCCGTCGTGCAGAGAACGAGCACACCAGACTTCATCCCGATCCTCAGAGGTGTAAAGCGGCATGAGATTGGCAAGGAATCCCACGATGGCTGTGCTCTTTTCGATCATTTGTTCCTAGTCTCCAAGCGGTTTCGGCAGGTCCATTAGCGAGACGTTGTAGAACCACGTCCCAAACACATGCGGCGCAGGAACGTATCCAGGTTGACGTCGGCATCGTTTCTTCTTGTGTTCGGCTGGCACCTTATCCTTGCTAGGCGCCAGCACGCAATCCAGCAGCCATAGCACGGTGAATAGCAGAATGACCTATCCGGATCGAACACGCCCAGCCACCCAAGGCATAACAGAACGCCTACGTCGAACGCTACAATCGTGCATGGCTATCTATGGCTCGCCCGGACATTGTTCGCGTCCAATCCAAGCAAAAGCAGCCAGCAACACGAATACGAAAGAACCAGCTTTCGCCGGTTCTTCTACAGCACTTTTATTTCAATGATGCAGGAGTCGAGTTTCGAACCCTAAGGAAAGTGTGGGGATGCAGTCATTCCCGATGTTTCGTCAATCTTGATTGGCAGATCTCCATAAGGCGGTCACCTTCGTTGGATTTCAATTCGATTCGATCACCACCCATCATGGGGGCAACAATGTCGCGAACTTCCCTGGCGGCACGTGACGACTCCGCGATCGCCTCGTCTTTGGCCAACAACTGTGTACCAGGAAGATTCGCAGCATTGATACTTCCCAACGTAGCAAGCTGTGCGCACAGCCCGGTCATATAGGCGGCAGATTCGGATTCTGCAAGTTCGTCGCCTGACAATGCGCCTGCGAGGTGAAACGTCTCGTGCGCGACAAGATCAACGATGTTCGCCAGTGTTCTTTGTTCTTCAATGAACTCAGGCGCCACAAGGCTGAGCCTTGGCGTTGATATGCGCCACGAACTTCGGGTGGAACGGAATCCAATTCCATGCGGGACGAGGTGCAACTCGATTGAAACAGGCCTGTCCGGATACCTCAACGAGACATATGACAAGGCATCCGTTACCACCCGGCAATAGGATTGAGGGGGTATTCGCAAAGGCGCATGGGCGATCAGCGTGATGTCTTTGCCATGATGATCCATGCACCTGTACTTCGATCCTTCCGTACTGCGTCCTTCGCGCCCTGGCAGATACATATGGGTTTTGACATGGACGATCCCCATGCTGCGCGAAATATCTATGTAGTTAACGCCCTCACCCGAAACCCCCGAGGGGAATTCGGGCGTTGTCCGGCAACTGGTTGCCATTCCAACAATGATTGCGTAGCAGCAGAGTTTTCGCATATCGGTATTCTGTTGGGCGTGGTGAGGTAAGCCTCACCACGGATTTCCCAGGATCAATCACGACACAAGCGTGGTGAGTTTGGCTTGCGTTGGCATTCGGGTCCGCCATCAAAATTTACGGAGTATGTGGTCTGTACAGCACCTTCGTACTTGGCTTGACCTGCGATCACCTGGGGACCCGTTCCATAGTTGGAGCGGAAGGGAACGACTTCATAGGAAACCTTGTCGGCTGTGCCGGCATTCGCGTAAGCCCAATCATTGATTGCGTCCGCGTTCTGCGCTCGAAGAACAGTGCCTACTTTAACCCAAGGGAAAGATTGCGCGGCTTGAACCTGACCGGTACTGGTGTCCGTCAAGGTCACAATGAAGGTGCCCGAAGCCGGATACGGAATAGACGAGCCGATAGTGTCGAGTTCAAAAGCCCCGGCATCTGGTAGTGCCCCGAGCGTTTGTGCTGCAAATATGGCAAAGGATCTAAAGGACTTCTTGCCACCGCCAGGGTCACGTTCCCAAATGGCCTCGGCGCCAGTTTTACACTCCCCCCTTGTGCATTCGCCATATGCCCTGACCTTGGTTAGCTTCAGTGAGCAACCAGATGTACTCAGCATCAACGCTGTCAGGAGAAGCGGAATCCCGACGTTCTTTCTGTAGTTGAAACTCATGGAAACCTCCCGTTGCTTCAATAGTCAATATTGCGGGGTATCGATTCAGTACCATGGTTACTACTAGTTGCGGCACCTGAATGAAGCTCTTCGTGTGAGAACAGCCTCTTCAAGCGGGAACAGTATTAGCTTGTGCAGCGAAGCAAGTTGTAGGCGGTTCCATGATTGTTGCGTAAGGATTTTCTTACATTGCGTCCTGCCTAGGCGCTTCAGCAAACCCCAACAAATGTTCCAGACGGCACCCTTGGTTCGATGCTCCTCAACCAAACAGAACCAAGCCCCAAACCGCGGCTACCATCAGCAAGGCAATCGTCTGCGCTGCGCTGCCCATATCCTTTGCGCGTTTTGAGAGTGGGTGAATCTCCAGCGAAATACGGTCGACGACAGCTTCTATGGCAGAGTTCAGGAGCTCCACCAGCAGGCTAATGAGGCACACCGCCAGCAGGATCGCCCGCTCGATGGCATTGACGTCCAGTACGCATGCAACGAGAACCAATGCTCCATGCAGGACCAGAAGCTGGCGGAATGCCGCCTCACTCCTGAAGGCAGCGACAAACCCATCCCGCGAATAGATAGCTGTGTAAATGATTCGCCTTATTCCGGATCTTCCGTGATCGAACTTGCCCTCTTTCGCAGATCCCGAGGATTCCACCAGATCTTCTCCTTTCCACTGACGAGGACACAGTGTGCGGAGCTCAATGTCAGGACTTTGTCAGACCTTCAAGCCAAGTGCAGGGATGTCCAAGGGCGTTGCGGGAGGCGAGTTTGCGTTCTTTCCGAGTGGCCGCTATGAACCGGTCGGAGAACGTCAGCTACAGGACCTGTCGCTATTGAGTCGGCTTCATTGGATGGCATTGCTTTGAGTGGTACGGAAGCCGAACTGAACACGTTCCGCACAATGCCTTTCCTGCTCACGTCGTGCCCCCCATCATATCCAGCGTAAAGCAACAGCCTGCGTCCGAGCTGTCCACTGTCATCTGCCAGCCAAGGTGCTCGACGATGCGCTGGACGATCGATAAGCCGAGGCCTTCCCCGCTCTGCTGCGTGCCCGGGTCGAAGCGCTGAAACTGACGCGGATCGATGCTTGGGGGAAGACCTGGTCCCGTGTCGGAAATGGTGAGGCGCGTCCTATCCAGGACAATGCGCACCTCGCCTAGGTCCGTGTACTGGCAGGCGTTGCGCATCAGGTTCCAGACTACGCTGCGGGCAAGCTCCTCGTTGGTATGCAGCCTGGTTTCCGTCACCACATCGAACACCAGCCCTACCGGCTTGTTCCCCAGCCAAGGCTGGCAACGCGCCGTGCACTCCTCTATCAACGCAGACAGCGAGACCTCGGTGCGGGCAAGCCCCTGCGGATCGCGTGAGAGCAGCAGCAGGCAGGTCAGCTGGCGCTGCATCTCCTGGGTGGTACGCAGTATCCGCTGGCTACTCGCGATCAGGTGGCTGTGCGGAGGGAGCTGGTGCTCAATCGTCTCCGCGGCACCGGCAATGATCGCCAACGGTGTGCGGAGCTCATGACTCGCATCACCGACAAAGCATCGCTCGCGCTGGAGGAATTGCTCGGCTTCATCGCTGTGCTGTGCGAACGCACGGGCGAGTACCCCGATCTCGTCGCGCGCGTCCTGGAACGGAAACGGCATTTGCTTGCTTTGAACCGCCTCTGCCAGCCGGGTGATCGGGGAGATTACCCGCGCGGCAGTTACCCGGCCGATCCAGAACCCACAGAAGATGCAGAAAAGTATGACAACTGCTGCATACCCATCGATCACGTGCTCAAGATACGCATACATCTGCGCATCCTGCAGCAGGTAGTAGCGCTCACCGTCCAGATCGAATACGAGCAGATGCCAGACATCGGCTTCCTCGACGCTGTGGTAACCCGGACCAAACCGACGCAACCCAGCCGGGGCCGACGTGGAGTCATACAAGCGGCTGCCTTCGCGCAAGCTCGGGCGGCTCCCCCTGGCCAGGCTGTTCTCCAACTGGTGCGCCTCGTCTCGCAGTCCTTTGGAAATCACGTACGCCCGCAGATCGTCGTAGTCCAACTGCTCGGCTGCGATCACCACGCCCATTACCCCCACCATCAGCAGTACGAACGTGATGGTGATGCGCGTTTTCAGCGTCATCCTGCGGACAAAGGAGCCCATGATCATCCTCACCCCACCCGCCTTTACTGTGCGACTTCCGCTGGGGCTTGCAGACGCCAACCTACCCCATGCACGGTCTCGATAAGCGCGCTCGAGAATGACTTGTCGATGCACTGGCGAAGTTCATGGATATGCGTGCGCAGCGCACCACTGTCGGGCGGATCGTCACCCCAGAGCAGGTACTCCATCTCCTGCTTCCTGACGACAGCCGGTGCTGCCCGTATCAGGCACAGCAACAGCTTGTGCATGCTCGGCGTCAAGGTAACGACGCGCCCCTCCCGCATCGCCGTAGGCACCCGGCTGTCGACCTGCAGGTCAGCCCAGGTCAGGGAACCCTGCACCTGCCTGCCCTGTGCACGCCGCACCAGGGTCTTGATGCGTGCATCAAGCTCCTTGAGCGAGAAGGGCTTGATCAGATAGTCATCAGCGCCCACCTCCAGCCCCTGTATCCGGTCGTCCACCGGGTCCCGGGCCGTGAGCATCAGGACCGGCACGGGGTCCTGGAATTCCTGGCGTAGCCTGCGGCACAACGCCATGCCGTCCAGCCGCGGCAGCATGAGGTCCAGCAGGATGGCGTCATAGTCATTCTGCGTCGCCATTTTCAAGCCAGTTGCGCCATCGCGTGCATCGTCCAGCACGTACCCAAGGGGCTCGAAGAAGGCGTACAGATTCGCCACCAGCTCCGGATTGTCCTCGATGACAAGCAACCGCGTCATGGCGGTATCGGCTGACAACTTCCTGACAACGGCTCTCTGAGACTGCGCGGACTTTCTATTCATTGGAACCGTGCGTGCTTCATCGTCTGACACCCCTGCGCTTACATCCCGTCCAACTTGGTTGGATAGCCGCACTCTTCTTCGCCAGTATCGGCAACCCTGCCCTTTGGAAAACGCTCGCAGCCACGATTGAAATCCATGACCCGCGTAGCTTTTTCTTCTTCCTGAGCGTTCCGGTCTTTCTTTTCTTCGCCTTCAACCTTCTATTGGCGCCGATACTGATCCTTCCCTACCTGCGCAAGCCGTTGCTGGCGCTGCTGATCATCATCAGCGCCAGCTGCAGCTACTTCATGCTGCACTATAACGTACTGATCGACCGCAGCATGGTTCAGAACTTCTTCGAGACGAACCAGGCAGAACTGGCATCCTACTTTTCGATGTCGCTGCTACTGACAATCATCGGGCTGGGCATACTGCCGGCGGCAATGATCGGCCTGTGCAGGACCAGGGACGCCAGCGTGCCGCGGACAGCGCTTTGGTGGAGCGGGAACATCGTCCTTTCCGCGATCGTGCTTGCCACCATTTCGCTGGGATTCTACAAGGACTATGCGTCCCTGTTCCGCAACAATCGCCATATCCGGGACCTGGTGCTTCCGTTGAATGTTGTGCGCCATGCGCATGGCTACCTGACCAGCCACCACGATGCAAAGCGGCAGCCGCTGCAACGCGTAGGCGAAGATGCGATCCGTGCCCCGCGTTCGGCCACCGCCCGGCCAAAGCTGGTCATTTTCGTGGTCGGCGAGACCGCGCGGGCAAAGAACTTCCAGCTCAATGGCTATTCACGCCCGACCAATCCCTCGCTGTCGCGGTATCCGGACATCATCAGTTTCAGGAATGTCGCGTCTTGCGGGACCGCCACGGCCATCTCCGTTCCCTGCATGTTCTCGCGCATGGCGCGTGCGGACTACGACGGCGCACGTGCCTCATCCGAGGAGAACCTGCTCGATATCCTGCAGCGCACAGGCATCCAGATCCTGTGGCGCAACAACAACAACGGTAGCTGCAAGGGCGTATGTGAGCGCATCGTCACCGAGGACATGCCGCGCATGAAGATTGCCGGCGATTGTCCGAACAAGGATGGAACCTGCCATGACAGCGTGCTGCTCCATGGCCTCCGGACACGGATCGACGCCATGCAGGGAGACGCCCTGGTGGTGCTGCATCAGCTCGGCAGCCACGGGCCCACCTACTTCGAACGCTATCCGGAGCACAACCGGGTATTCACCCCGACTTGCGACAGCAACCAGATCCACAGGTGCAGCAAGGAAGAGCTTGTGAACACCTACGACAATACGCTGCTGCAGACGGACGAGATGCTCGGCCGGACCTTGGCGCTTCTACAGCACTATTCCGGTGAACGCGACGTGGCGCTGGTCTACGTCTCCGACCATGGGGAGTCATTGGGCGAGCGAGGCATGTACCTGCATGGCACGCCGTATGCGATTGCACCGCGTGAGCAGACCCATGTACCGATGATCATGTGGTTCTCGCCGCAATTCCTGCAGAACGCAGCGCTGGACCATGCCTGCGTACGTGGGAACGCCTGGCGCAACGCATACAGCCATGACAACGTCTACCACTCGATGCTGGGACTGTTCGACGTCCGGAGCCGGGTCTACCAGCCGGCACTGGATGCATTTGCCCCCTGCAGAACCTGAGTGGGCCCTCCGGCGACATACCTGCGATGAGTCTGTGGATCGGGCACCATGTTGCATGCAATTATCGCAGGCGCTGCCTGTGTGAGCGGGTCCACACCCGCTTCGCCTGATGACATGCACCTGCCCCTGTAAGGAACTGGAAGTAAGCACGGGGGGGGCAGAACCAGCCCTTCCCTAGCCCAGACAAACACCCTGATCCACGCTTTCACAACCTCTGCAATCTCTCGAAAGCACAACGTGAGCAAAAGTGCTGGGGAGATCGATTCGTTCCACCTCGCGACCCACATTGCAGTAATCCACTTGTACGCCTCCAGCGGCATCGGCCTGGTTCGCAGGTAGCCAGTCTGCGACGACGAGCCGATAGGACTTCACAACCCTCTCCCCAAGCCCGCCAGCACGCTGAACACCATCCATACCCCGGCCAGCATCGTGAGATATAGGAAGGTACCCAGGCCCAGCTCCCACCACGACAGAACCCGCTTCCACCATATGCCTATTATCCCGGGTGCCAGCGCCGTCGCGGCCAGCAGGAGAGGCGAAAGGAACCATGCGCCTGCCAGCAAGAAACACGGTGTCCATAGCAGCAAGCGGCTGATGCGGAAGGCCAAGGGTTTACGCTGTCGCCATGTGTGCCAGACAAAGACCGCAAAGCCCAGAATCAACCCTGTCAAGCCACCTGCCACTATCCGTTGCCACCTGAGCTGATCGGCAGCTCTTCCCGCATTTTGTTGCTCCAGCCAGGCGTTGACCTCCGCGGTGTATTCGGCCTCGTTGGGCAACGGCAATTCGGGGCCGGGCGACGCAACAGCCATGTCGCCAGCCCAGATCATCAGTACGCAGACCAGGACGCGCATGCACGGTTTCCACATGGCGCTTCTTTTCCTTCTTCAAGGGTGGGTCACTCACCAAGCAATCGACAACCTGAGCAGCCTTCTAACATCAGGGGCCGTGCGCAAGCTTTGCTTTCATTTCCAACAGAGCAAAATCCAATGTCTGATAGACCACACGGACAGCAGCTGCGTAGCCAGCCGCGACCACAAACAGCCCGCTGAACGAGATTGCGGCAGCAATGGTTGGGAAGAAGCTCGCCTCCAAAACATCCTTGGCGACGGTCGGGGAAAGCACGCGTGCCGTGACAAACCAGAACAAGGCGCCCCAGAGGATGCCAATGAATACGTTGAACCGCGCCATTCGCTCGGTCGTTTGCGTTTTCACGAGCAGCACCCCAGAGGACAGCCGCTCCAATTCCCCCTGATCTTTCACAAGTACCCCGATGGCGCCTGCAAGCTCTCCAATGGACTTTGCGGTTACACCAGCAAGGACCGTCCGAGTGGGAAGGCCGAAGTAGACGCTGATAGTGCCAAGCGTCAGCGCGACGAGGATCATGCCAGGATTGAAAGCCCGTTCGACAAGGAAGAGACCAACCACGATGATCAACGTAAGGACGAAGATCCAGAACAAACGCTTCCAGATGATGCCAAGGCCACTCATGATCAACCACGGGCCGACCAATAGCTCCTCTGAAAGTGCGCGTAGCGCGTCTTCCTTCGTCCGAAGCGGTCGCTGGTTGACGACCGCGTACTCGGCAAGTCTGACTGCTGACCGGATCTTCTCGAACTCCATTTCCCCTCCCTTGAATCACCCAGGCCTTTGTAGACACTCTTCAGTCGTTCAGGGCGCACTGCCGTTCAAACTCTATCGGGGAGAGCCCGCTAGTGGAACCGTGTCGCCGTGTCGGGTTGTGAAACACATCGGTGCCTGCTTCGTCGTGATTGCTGTAGATCCGCCGCCTGGTACGTGCGCGTCTCAATAGCTGGAAGAAGCTCTCCGTTGCTGCGTTCATATCCTTCAACGCATGATGCTCCATCGCCAACTCGGCGTACACACATCGTCCCTTTGACACGGCTTGTCTGGTTCACGTTCACGCACATGCGCAAAGTGGCGCTTGCGACGGCAATCAACCAAACTCATGCGGGCACGCCCCGGCCGGCGTCGCTGCACTGCAGCAGCACAGGACCCTTGTGCCTCCCCGAACGCATGCAGTTGCATGAAGCTGGAATCCGATGGGCTACGCCCTTGCTGGACACTAGCAACTCGATTGAGACGGGTCTGCCTCGGGCTGATGATGCAAACATGTCCTTGTCATCGCTGATGGGCCACACCTGAGGTTGCGAATCCACACCGGCGCATGGATGCTTTTATCGGCAATCTACGCCTTCCATGCCCCGCCGAGTCTGGGAGTGGCCAGGGTGGCGTGAAATCGGGTTTCTGCACGATGACGGCCTGGCAGCCGAATGCGTTACCTTGTTCCCGGACCTCTTGCCACCGCCCCGGTCGCAAACGTGTCCGCCGCTCCATCAAGATTGCCATATCCACGCCGATATCCATACTCGGCCCGGAACGGCCGGGGGCATCACGGTAGCTTTCGCGTTGTTTTGACTGTTTCTACAGCTGGCCCGTAAAAGGCAGGCTGCATGTTCCTCATGGCACAACATTGCGCAGGAGCCGAACGGGCAAGTGAATTTCATCCAGCCAGAGCTTGAAGAATCCGCGCACGCCTTGCCCGCTCGTGGCAGCTTGCCGCCGCTTGCCTGGGCGGTTGCAGGCCTGTTGTTCGGGTTGACCTGCACAGCGATCATCGCGTACCGAGAATGGTCTGACCTGCAGCATCGGACTGCAGACGCGCGCAGCGCCTTGGCTGACACCAGCGTTGCGCAACTACGGGTACCACTTGAGCGCGCAGCATCCATCCTGCGTGCGATGCAGACTGTCTTCCTGGCCAACGACCGGATGGATCAGACTGGCTTCAGTCAGTACTACACGCGTTTACACGATGATAATGAGGTCTACACCTCCATCGCCTTTGCCCGGCGCACGCAGGTCGATCGACCGCAAACCGACAACGCGGCTTACCGCTATGCGCTTGTGTCCCCGTACCAAAGCAATACCAGCCTGCTGGGCTTTGACATGGTCAGCCAACCGGCAAATCTGGCAGCCTTGCTGCGTGCCAGGGATACCGACACCGTCACTGTTTCAGCCCCGTTTACCCTGCGCCAACAGACGTCTCCAGGACAGAGTCCGCTGGGTGTCACGCTCCGCCTACCGGTGTATTCCAAAGGACCAACGCCGACGTCAGCGAGCGAGCGTCAGGCTCGGGAGATTGGCGCGCTGGCCATCGGTATCCGTCTACAGCCATTGATCGAAAGCGCGCTTGAACCGCCCATCCTGGATGGCTTCCGGGTAAGGATCCGCGATACAGACGTGAACGCACAGCCATTCTACGATTCCGGCACGACGGTAGCTGCCGGATTGCCTGCGCAGTACCGTCAACTGGATTTTGGCGGCAGGCACTGGCATCTGGAGATGCAGCCCCGCCCGCAGCCCTTTGCCCTTGGTCGATTGGATACCATCGTCATCGCCGGGACCATCATCAGCCTTCTGCTATCGGCATTGCTGTGGTCGCTGGCGGTGACCCGGCGCAAGGCATTGGCCTTGGGGGCGAGGATGAGTTCCCGCTACCGCGAGAGCGAGCTGCGCTTTCGTGCACTGAATGAACTGTTGCCCGCACTGGTGCTGCTCGTCGATGCCCGCGACTGGAAGATCGTGTACGCCAACCAGGCAGCGCGCAAGCGTCTGGGGGATCCCACCGGCTTGCAGCTGTCTTCGCTGTTTCTTGATCACCAGCTGCAGGCCAGGTCCCGTGATCCGGCGGATCTCCGCAGCGGCTGGAACCGGCTTGAGACCGAGCTGCGAGGAGCAGATGGCACCAGCTTCTGGGCAAATGCATCCATTGCCGAAGTGGACGTGGATGGAACCCCGCATTTGTTGCTGGTCGCAACCGACAATTCCGAACAGCGCGAACTGACCGATCGCCTGAGCTACCAGGCCGCGCACGATGCGCTGACCGGCCTCTACAACCGCCGAGAGTTCGAGCGACGTTTGGAAGAGATACTGAAGAACCGGTCCACAACAGCGATCAACGGCATGTGGGCGTTGCTGTACATCGACCTTGACCAGTTCAAGCTAATCAATGACGTGTCCGGGCATATGGCTGGCGACCAGTTGCTGGAGCAACTCGCGTCCATCATGCGCCAACAACTGCGCAGCGGTGACATCCTCGCGCGCCTGGGCGGGGATGAATTCGGGTTGCTGACCTTCCACGCAGATGCCGGCGGGGCACTGGAACTGGCGGAACAGATCCGCAGCAGCATCGAAACCCTGCTGTTCGCTTGGCAGGAGCGCAGTTACAAAGTCAGCTGCAGCATCGGCATGGTGGTAATCGACCAGCAGTTGCCCACCCTGAAGGATCTGTTGGCTTGGGCAGATACGGCGTGCTACCTGGCCAAGGAGAACGGACGCAATCGCATCCACGTGTACCGTGAGGATGACGAGACCAGCCGGCGCCAGGGGGAGATGGAGTGGGTCAACCGGCTGCGTTGGGCGATGGAACAGGACCGTCTGCTGCTCGACTACCAAGAGATCATCTCTCTCAGCGGCACGGACACCGCTACCAACATCGAACTGCTGCTGCGCCTGCGTGATGAAGATGGCAGCATCGTGCTGCCTGGCGTCTTTTTACCTGCAGCAGAGCGTTATGGCTTGATGCCGGCCATTGACCGCTGGGTTATCCGGGCCGCCCTGTCGAACTTCAGCAACCTCCACCCTACCGCGCAGACACTCGGCAGCTGTGCAATCAATCTTTCAGGCGCCAGCATCGAGGACGAGGGCTTGGCAGACTTCATCCTTGGCTGCATCGAAGAACACGGGGTACCGCCACAGCAGCTGTGCTTTGAGGTAACCGAGACCGTCGCAGTTCGCAATCTGGTCAAAGTGGCGAGCATCGTTGAACGCCTCCGTTGTGCCGGCTGCAGCATCGCCCTCGATGATTTTGGCGCTGGCATGTCCTCTTTTGGCTATCTCAAGAATCTTCCCTTGGACCTGATCAAGATCGACCGCAGCTTCATTGTTGATCTGGATATCGATCCGATCAGCCACACCATCATCAGCGCCATCACCAAGATTGGGCACCAGCGCGGCCTCAAGGTCGTGGCCGAAGGTGTAAGTACCGGGCATTTGCGTGAGGCAGCGCGTTCCTTGGGCGTGGACTACGCCCAAGGTTTTGGTCTGCATAAACCAGAACGGGTGAAGTTCCAGCGTTGACCTTCGCCCATTCCTTCGTGGGCAGTCGCAGCTCGTGAAGAATTCGTCGCAAAACAGAGGCTGTCGGGGTCGAGCGCTTAACTCCGCGTTTGGCACCATGACGCTGGACCCAAACGGAGCCAGCACCATGGCCACTGCACGAACCCTTTCGCGAACAACCGCCATGTTTTGCATAGCAATCGGCGCAGCCTTGACATCCTTCATCCAGGCCATCTGATCAGGGATTCAGCGCACAGGTGTTTTAACCGAACAGTGGATGCGCCTGCATGCATCGTACAAACGGCATGGAAACGGGCCAGCGTTCGGGGAAGCCTATCGCGACATACTGGATACCGTTACGTAGCACGGTGACAGCCAAAGAGCTGGCCAAGCTTGCGCTTCAGCTCGGCATCACCGGAACGGCGCTGCTTGCCTAAACGGACCTTGGTTAAAGACCTGCCCCCTGCCCCTGTCCCATCAGGTACTGCTTGGGCCGTTGTCGCCGCGTGCCGGGGGCCTTGAACAGGTTATATGGCTCATCATTGCGGACCAGGTCCCTGCAAACTCCATCGCGCAGCACAACACCCGTGTTGTGCCACGTTTTCATGGAGAACGTTCGGACCGGGACAATGTCTGCGATCAGAATCGATGGCGCACATCCAGTGCGCCCGAGTGCTGGTGATTACCATCGCCGAACTGTCCACCGTAGATCACGCCTACCGTGGTGCGTTTGCTGACCGCCATATTCACTCCCAGCTCGACCAGCGCGGCGTTGCGCGCGATCGGCGCGCCACGGGTAGTGAAGGACTCGCCACCCTGCACGAACGACATCGTGCTGGCGGGATCGACATCGCCAAAGGCATGGCGCCACCCCAACGTGCCAATCAACTGCCCCTGGACGCGGGTGCTGTTGAAGGCGCTGCGGGCGTGCAGGCCGAGCGCGGAAGTGGTGACGTTGTTACGACCGACATCGCCGCGCAAAGCGGCGTCGCCGCCAGACTCGGTGAAGGCGTGCGTACGCAGGCTGCTGAAACCGGCGCCGACAAAAGGCTCCAGCGTGAGGCCATCAGTCAACGCCATGGCATATCCGAGCTCACCGAACACCTGGGTGGTGTTGCCGCTGTAGTCGGCCTCCAGTTTCTGCGGCAGCCCCGCCGCGTCGGCGTAGCGCTGTGTCGTGATGTCGTGCCATGTATAGGACGCGCCCAAGCTCAGGTTGAGCGTGCCGCTGCCTGCGTCGAACGCCTTGCCGCCATAGCCTGTCAGGCTGTAGCTGTCGGCCTGGGCGCTCGACCCGCGTGCGTTGATGCGACTGCGGCTGTTGGAATAGCCGACCGCAGCACCAATTCGCCAGTCGCCGCTCACCAGCATGTCACCGCCCACGGCCACGTCGCTGTTGCTCTGCCTGCTGCGGGCGGCATTGCCGTTACCGCCCAAAGCGCTTCGGCTGCCGAAGACTTGTGCCCACAAGAGCTGCTCATCCGATTGCGGCACGGCGGCATTGCATGTGCCCAGCCCTGCCGTCGGCATGCCAGTCAACATGTCCGCCGCAAGATTGGCGCGCAAGCGGTTCATTGGAACTCGTATAAAGCTGTTGGCTACGCTTTGCGTCGCCGATACCGTGGTAGCGTGCATTTCGCCGGACAAACCATTGAACACCTCGGCCGGTGCGCCCTCAGGCAGGTTCAGCACGCGGCGATACAGTGGACTGTCGGCAGGCAGGCTTTGCAGCGCACCGGCGACCGAGCGCTGATTGCCCGTGACGGCGGCGTCGACGAATTCGATCGGACGCGAGCCGCCGTTGCCGTCATCGGGCACGTCCTTGAGCTGCACGGTCAGGTCCACCTGATTGCTGCCGTAAGTCAGCGATGGCGTCAGGAACGCGAGGTTGCTGGTGACGTCATCAAACCGGCCCTGCACCCCGCTGCCCGCTGTAAGGATGGTGTAGGTCGTGGAAGGCGCATAGACGCCGTTCTGGCCCATGTGCAGTACCGAGCCCGCCAGATTGGCGACACCGCCGACGTTGACGCTGCTGTGCCCGCCATCGGCCGCCGCCGCGACGCGATACGACGCGCCCTGCAACAGATTCAAGTCACCCAGAACATTCAGGCGACCGAACGGCGTGACGCTGCTGCCTGGTGACAAAGTCGCACCCGAGCCCACCGTCAATTGTTTCAGCGTGCCAACGCCCGAGACCGTGCTGCCCGCCATCGCCAGCACCGTTCCGCCAAGTTTGCCATCTACTTGCAGCACGCCGCGTGATAGGGAGGTCATGCCGGTGAAGCCACTGCTATCAGCCGTCAGCGCCAGCGAGCCGCCGCCTTCCTGGCGCAGGTAGCCCGAACCGGAAATCGCGCCGCTGTAGACCACTTGGTCGCTGCGCTTGAACGCCAGCGTTGCACCGGCGTGGATGTCGACATTGCCCGTGATGCTGCCACCCGTGGCGCCATCGCCCACCTGCAACTTGCCACCAGCCACCGTGCTGGTGCTCCGGTAGGTGTTGTCGCCGCTCAGCACCAGGGTACCTGAGCCCCGTTTGGCCAGACCGCCGGTGCCGGACAGGGATTGCGCAACAGTGAAGGTATTGGCGGCATCCACGATGTCCAAGCCGCCGCCCGCAGCGCCCAGCGTGATTGCGCGCGCGGTGCCCTGGAACGCGGTGCCGGTGACCTGCAGCGTGCCACCCTGGAAATCCAGACCACCCGAGGCTGCGCCCAGATTGGTGTCGGACGACACCGACAGCGTGCCTGCGGAAAGACGCGTCTGCGCAAAGGTATTGGCGCCCGTCAGCACCAAGGTGCCCAGGCCGGTCTTGTTGACTCCGTTGCCGGCCACGACGTTGTCCAGCGTGGCACTCCAGCCGGCCGACGCGGCGCTGCCGTCGCCCACGCGCAATTCGCTCAGGACACCGGCCGACGGCGCCACCAGGTTGAGTGTGTCGCCGTTCAAACGGTAGCCATCGCTGGCGAACTGCGCGCCGCTGGCGCTGACACTGCCCGCAGCACCATCCAGCGAGACCGTGCCTGCCGTGCCGCCGAAGATGGCGAACGCATCGACAGGCGAAAACGCCGACGTCACGGAGGCGCCAGTGTCCGTCCAGTTGGCACTGGTCCGGGACCAGACGCCGGAACCGCCGCCCAGTTGATTGGGCGTCGCGCTGCGATCAGCGTTCCAGAGATTGAGCGTCAATCCCGCTGCGTTTATCAGGTTGATCTGCTTGGACCCGCTGAGTACCTGCAAGGTCTGTCCGGCCGTCAGGCCGGTGATGCCGCCGTTGTTCGCCGTCAGCGAACCGGTGTAGTCGAACAGCCGGTACAGGCCGACCCCGAAGCCCCCCGCGTCGTTGACGTTGAGCTGCGCGCCGCCCAGCGTCAGGTCGCCGTTGACCTGCACGCTGTGGCTTGCACCGGTGCCGCCCGAGCTGCCGGGTGCGCCGAAGAAAAAGTCCATCTGGCTGCCCTGCGCCAGTGCCAGGTTGCCATTGACCGTGAAGATGCCGCCTGGCGCTCCGGGGGCCAGGCGGCCACCAGACTGCACAGCCACATTGCCGTTCACCTGACCGAAACCGCCAATAGAGCCGCCGCTGGCCACCGTCACCGCGCTGTTCAAACGCGCGCCGGTATTGCCGGCCGCACCGCCCACCAGCAACGCACCCGCGCTCACCTGCGTCGCTCCTGTGTAGGTGTTGATGCCATTGAGCGTCAGGCTGCCCGCCGTGTTCTTGGTGATGCCGCCGGTGCCGGTGATCACACCGTCATAGCTGCCCGCCCCCAGCGTAAGGGTGTTGGCACCCAACGCAACGTTGCCGCCCGCGCCGTTGAGCGCAGCCAATGTCGTGTTGGAGGCCGCCGAGATATCGAACGTACCCTGCGTATCGACCGTCACCACCGCGCCGGTGGCCAAACTGCCCCCCGAACCCAGCGCCAGCTTGCCGCCAGCCACCCTGGTGGTACCGAGATAGCTGTTGGCACCACCCAACACCAGGGTGCCTGAGCCCAGTTTGACCAGGCCGCCGTTGCCGGACAGGGATTGCGCAACAGTGAAGGTATTGGCGGCATCGACGATGTCCAAGCCGCCGCCCGCAGCGCCTAGCGTGATCGCGCGCGCGGTGCCCTGGAAAGCGGTACCGGTGACCTGCAGCGTGCCACCCTGGAAGTCCAGGTCGCCCGAGGTCATGCCCAGGTTGGCGTCGGACGACACTGACAGCGTGCCTGCGGAAAGACGCGTCTGGGAATGAAGGTTGGCACCCGTCAGCACCAAAGCACCCAACCCCGTCTTGTTGACACCGTTGCCGGCCACGACGTTGTCCAGCGTGGCGCTCCAGCCGGCCGACGCGGCGCTGCCGTCGCCCACGCGCAATTCGCTCAGGACACCGGCCGACGGCGCCAACAGATTGAGCGCGTCACCGTTCAACCGGTAACCATCGCTGGCGAACTGCGCACCGCTGGCGCTGACATTCCCAGCGCCGCCATCCACCGTGACCGTACCCGCCGTGCCGCCGAAGATGGCGAACGCATTGACAGGCGAGAACGCCGACGTCACGAAGGCGTTGGCGTCCGTCCAGTTGGCGCTGGTCCTGGACCAGACGCCGGAACCGCCGCCCAGTTGATTGGGCGTCGCGCTGCGATCAGCGTTCCAGAGATTGAGCGTCAATCCCACCGTGTTGATCAGGTTGATCTGCTTGGAAGCGCTGAGCATCTGCAAGGTCTGTCCGGCGGCCAGGCCAGTGATGCCGCCGTTGTTGGCCGTCAGCGAACCGGTGTAGTCGAACAGCCGGTACAGGCCAACGCCGAAGCCCCCCGCATCGTTGACGTTGAGCTGCGCACCGCCCAGCGTCAGGTCGCCGTTGACCTGCACGCTGTGGCTTGCGCCGGCGCCGCCCGAGCTGCCGGGTGCGCCGAAGAAGAAGTCCATCTGGCTACCCTGCGCAAGCGCCAGGTTGCCATTGACCCTGAAGATGCCGCCTGGCGCTCCGGGGGCCAGGCGGCCACCTGCCTGCACGGCCACGTTGCCGTTCACCTGACCGAAACCGCCGATAGAGCCGCCGCTGGCCACCGTCACCGCGCTGTTCAAGCGCGCGCCGGCATTGCTGGCCGCCCCGCCCACCAGCAACGCACCCGCGCTCACCTGGGTCGCTCCTGTGTAGGTGTTGATGCCATTGAGCGTCAGGCTGCCCGCGGTGTTCTTGGTGATGCCGCCGGTGCCGGTGATCACGCCGGCGTAGGTGCCCGCCCCCAGCGTAAGCGTCCTGCTTCCCAGCGTCACATCTCCGCCCGAGCCATTGAGCGCCGCCAACGTCGTATCGGAGGCCGCCGAGATATCGAAGGCGCCCTGCGCCCCCACCGTCACCACCGACCCCGCGGCCAGGCTGCCCCCCGCGCCCAGCGCCAACTTGCCGCCCGTGATGTTGACTCCGCCGGTGAAGGTATTGGCGCCGGTCAGAGTCTGCGTCTGAAGTCCGCCTTTGACCAAGCCGCCACTGCCTTGGATCACGCCGCCGAAGGTCGTGGCGTTAATGTTGAACAGGTTCAGCGTATTCCCGCCCAACACGACCGTGCCGCCCATGCCGCCCATGCCGGCCAGTCCGTTGATGTACTGATTCGCGGTTCCCGACAGGTCCAGCGCGGTGCCTGCGTTCAAGCTCACCGTCGCCGTTGAGCTCAGCGTCGCGTCCGCGCCCAGCCGCAGGGTGCCGGCCTGGATGAGCGTATTGCCCCCATGACCGAGCAGGCTATCGACCGTCAGTGTGCCGGAACCTTCCTTGACCAGGTTGCCGCTGCCCGTCATCACGCCACCGTAGCGGCCATTGGCCGCGCCGGAAAAAGTCACCGTGCCGTTGTTGACGATATTGCCCTGCAGGCTGGTGGTGTTTCCCTTGAGCGAGGCCCCCACATTGACGATCGTGCTACCCGTGTAGTCATTGGCGCCCGTCAAGGTGACCGCCTGGGTGCCGCTCACTCGCACCCCCCCGGTGCCCGTCAACAGACCCGACACCGTGAACGCCTGGGTGCCGTCCAGCGTCAGGCCGCCCGAGCCCAGCCGGAAGGTGTTGCCCACCGACACGCCCGCCGCGGATGCGCCGACGGCGCCGCCCGCCGCATCGATCGCGCCCGTGCCCAGCGCGCCGCCGCCATCGACGCGCACCGTGCCGCCGTTGAGCGTGATGCTGCTGCCGGTCGGCAGCAACGCACCGCCCGACAGCGTCCAGGTGCCCCCGGTGACGGTCAGGCTGTTGAAATTCAGGTAGGTGCCGGCGGCCACGCCGGTGGTCAGGCCACGGCTGAAGGTGTCGGCGAACACCAGGGAATTGGTGCCGCCGGCGCCGCCATCCACCGTGCCGGGCTTGGCGAACAGCAAGCCCGCCACGGACGTGACGCCGATTGTTCCAGTCGTCAGGCCAGCCGCGCTGACCGAGGAACCGGACTCGGCGATGAATGTATTCTTGCTACCCGCCCCCAGCGACACACTGCCATTGATGACGCCGCCGTTCCTGAAGTAGTTGCCGAGAAGGGAACCGGCGGACTCGAAAGCCACCCGGCCGACAATGGTGCCGGTGCTGCTGTTGGTGAAATTGGTCAAGCCGCCGCCATAGATCGCCACGGTCGCGATGTCGGCGCCCGACCGGCTGCCGTTGGCCACCGGCGCGGCGCGGATGATGCCGTTGTTGGTGACGTTGGTCACGCCGCCCGTGCCGTTGTGGATGGACAGCGCCATCCCGCTCAGATCGGCCAGTTGCGCTTCGTAAGTATCCCGGCCCGAGCCACCGATGAGGCCGGGGGCCCCGTTCTGGACGGAGTACGTGCCGACCGTGGGCGTGCTCCCTTCCGGCTTGCCCAGAACCAGGCCCGACGACACCACGCCCAGGCCGCTGCCCAACGCAAACGCGTCGACAACGCCGTTGTTGATCACCGACCCATTGTTGCCCTGCAGCAGCATCGCCGTGCCGCCCGTCCCCAGCAGCACGCCCACCGTGCCGTTCGGCCCTACCGTCACGCCCAAGCCATCATTCGAGTTGGCGTAGTTGGGAATCAGCGGATTGGCGGGCGTACTGCAGGTCACAGTCACACCAGAAATGGTGCAGTCTGCCATGGCGGCTGGCCCCCACGCGGCCAGTCCCAACCCGATGGCCGCGGCCATCGTCTGCGAGCGCAACCGAACCGGCGCGTAAACCGCTGATCGCGCCGCCCCGCCTCGCGGCTGGCCCGCAAGTTCCGACACGGGCTGCCACATGTGCATGGCACGGTTCCATACCAGACGGTAGACGTGATTCAAAGGCTACTTCTCCAGGATTAGCGGCAATTACTGTCAGGCATCCGCCGCGCGGAGCGGCCAAGGACGGCGACAGTTAGGCACGGGCGATTTACGCCAGGGGCGGGACCATAACGTCGCGCCAAACTATTCTTGCAGAATAGAACGTAAGAGTTAATGAGCTACCTGATTCTGATCAGGTCGCAGGATTGGAAAAGGGCTGAGTAATTCTCCAGATCGTCACAACAAAGAAACTCACTCATCAGCCCGTCTGGGAAGTCGTTGGCTCTTCCTTCTGCAATTGGCCTGAGGCCACCTCTTCTGGCCCTTCCGCGCCTCAATCCCGACAACGCTCTCGAATACCGTCCGTCGTCAACGCCCACTTGCAGCAAGATGCAAACATGGCTAAGTGATCGCAAGCGATGCTTGTGCTCCCAAAGATTCCACCTTGAGCAAGGTGAACCCCTTCGACCCCAAACCATCACACGCGGTCCCGGGTTCACGGGAGAGCATGCAACTGCAGCCAGGCGTACCTGTATCAAATCCACCTTCGTGGGTGATGAACGCGCTGTCCTACTGGTAGCCAAGACGAAAGAGGATGGAAAAGTCGAAATGCTCTCCAAGCACTTCCGTCCCGCTCATCCAGGTATCGCATTCGAGCTCCGCGCACGGATGGATGCTACGGAGTTCGGCGAGGATGGGGCCACCACCAGCCTTGGCATTTCGTCATGCCTACTTTCTGAGTATCACGTAGTACGCGCTGTGCCGCACCAAGCTCTTCGCCCGTGGAGGAGCAGAGTGTCGAGCACGGCACGGCGTGTTTCTAGACCAGCCGTCCGGCTTTCGTCATGCGCTGATGGCGGGTACTTCGTTCCAGCAGACGCGTGCAAGAATACGGGCCCGAATGACCTCAATCGTTGCCGTGCACGAGGTAATCGATGGCGCGACCGTTCTCCTTGAATCCGCTGGAGTGCGCTTTGGCCAGGTCGCTGTAGGCGAAGAACCATCGTAGCCTTGAGTTGGGCAGCGTGACATTGATGATCTCCAGCATCGGTGCGGCGCGCTCCGCCACCTGACTTGGTGCAACGGCTTGTGCTCCAGCTTCTCCAGCCTTCGTGCTGTTTCCTGCGGATGCGCAGCGCTTCTTGAATGCATCGGTGAGGTGGTAGCTTAGTGCATCGTTTACGTCGGTGAACGCGACTATCTGGACGTTGTCACCCCTCCTACTGAGAGCAGAGCGATCTGAAAGAGCGTGCCTTGGCGCTATCAGCGGCCGGAAACATTGAGTGGTGCCGGCAATCATGTCCTCCAACGAAGTTCCATCCGTTGGAGGTTGCACGTAGGCCAGTTCGAGCAACGGGAGCTGGTTGGCGAGCATGTAAACGCTATGGATGGAAACACCCAGCCGACCCACAAGCAACTCGTCCAGGGCTGCGCTCCGCGCCAGCTCAGACGCATCCCCCGCTCGATCCACTGTCATTTCCAGTCGGTCGGCGCCTTGGCAATCCACGCCTCCCGTGGAGCACAGGACATCGAAGACAATACGGCTACCCAAGCTGTCGCTGATGATGGCGGTGCTTCCTTCGTGAAAGAACCCGTCGAGTTCTCTCTGGAAGGCCTGCATGTCTGTGGAGGCAAGCGATGCCGTGGATTGGAACTGCACATGCCGGACGATTGATTCCTGAATGCCCTTCCAGACCACACTGCGGATATAAGGCCCCATGTAGCCCAGGTAGATGACAGGGTCGGAAAAGCTGCGATTGACGAAGCGCTTGGCCGCACGGTTGATTGGAGCGCGGTGACGCTCGTTCGCATTCTTTTCCAGGAACTGATCGTCCAGCTCAAGAATGCCCTGCTTGAGGATCCGCCCGGTCTCACCCCAGGTCACGCACGAGAAGAAGAGCTGGCCACGGCGAGCGGATGGGTCGACGAACTTGCTCACCGAGTAGGTGCCAGCCTTTGTCCCGTTGATTTCTATGGCCTCCGGCTTGGGCCGGGGATACTCGTCGCTGCGAACGTACTCAAGGCGCTCTGCAATGGATTCCTGCAGCTTCAGGTTCTCGGAACCCTCGTCACAGTCATTCTCGAACGAATGTTCACCCATGCCGTGCACCTGCATGACATGCAAGGCCCGTCCATCGCGCAAATAGTCCTCGATGCCGCGGAAGCGGAGTGAATCGGTGCTGTTCGGCACGGTGTCCACGCGGGTGTACAGGTTTGCGCAGCCCGACACTCCCAGCGCGAGCAGTGCGACTGCCAGGTAGCACCTCACTTCGGATTCTCCGTCGCGCGGACCACAACAAATTCACCCGGCCCAGCATCTTGGGCTTCATCGTCGATGCAGAAGACGGTGTGCTGCAAGTAGTTCTTCACCGTATCCCAGTCCGCCTTCTGCTCGACATAGGCCAACAGCGTGGCGCTGACGTTCACAGGATCCTGCGCGTCGGTGAATTTACCGGCTTGCCAAGCTGAGCGGCCATCCTCGTCGGCGTGCAGCTCTGGACTCTGATTGATGTAAGAGTGGAACTGCACAACCCGTCCGGCAGGACATCGCGCCGACGCGCCGAAGTCGCGCTTGGAATGCGCGGCGGCGTATGAGTCCTGCACCATGTGCAACAACGAGCCCGCGGCCATGCGGCGGGTATAGTGCGCATTCTTGAGTCGATACTTGGGTGCGAACAAATAGTTGACCGTCCAGCCGCTCTGCAGTGCGAAGTACTCCCGCAAGCCGTTGGGCCCAGCCTGGTCCATCGTGGTTTCGGGATCGAGGCGACCGGTGGCAACGGCGTAAACGAACTCGGCCCAATCCAGTATGTTCTGCTGGGTTACCTCGGCGGGCTCGCCATCGCGTGATGCCATCGCATGGATGAACTGGAGGTCGCCGTAATGGCCCCGGTAGGTCATGTTGTAGTCCGGGCCAATGGAGGCTTTCCTGCCTTTCCAGTTGACGCCAGTGACAGCGATGCGTTTCGCATCGTCCATCCAAGCGGCAAATTCTGCTTGCCGAAGGGCGAACAGTAACTGATTGGGATCGTCATTCCACCAGACGCCCCTGATCAGGGAGTCATACTTGTTACCGTCGGCTTCCTTCGACGGCGTTGAGCGATCGCTGCACACTAGCGGCGCCAGAACCGGCCCGGTATTTGCTTGCTGGCAGGCACGTGCGAGCTGCGTGACGTCTTCGTGAATCGGCTCGGATGCTTTTCGCAGGATTGTTCTGGAATCCTGGCGGTACTTGTTCTGAAGAGGGTTGATCTTGTATGCGGTCGCTTCGCCGTATACGAACAGCCAGCCGAGCAGGATCGTGAAGAGTGCCTTCGCGTGCATCGCATAGCTCCCGAAGATAGTGGACCAAATCGCGTCGGGCCGCTCGGCGCAACAGCCGGCGCTGAAGCCCAACAGTGCGTGTTGCCAATGATTGGTTTGAATCCGATCCTGACGAAAAAGCGGTTCCGCCCGAACAGCCAGATCGGTCGCTTCCCCAAGCTACCCATCTGATGGTTTGCCGATTCAACGATATTTCTAAGTCTTTGCGTTGTGGCGGAGCGATTCTAGATCGCCCTTATTCGGTAAAACAAGCGAATACGGACATGCCATGCCGTACGGTCCAGAGCCTCCCTTCCAATAATCCTCGTTACAGCTTTGACCACCCTCTTACGACCGCAGCACAAGAAGCCAAGTGCAGTCGGAAAGCCCTGATCTCGAATGGTTGGCAAGCCGCGCCCTTACCGCGCCCCTCCGCAGGGCAGATCCCGGCGTATCTTTTGTCCGCCATTTTCTGTCGTATAACGCTGTTGATTCATGACGCGATCAAAGAAGACGAAATTTCCTCCGAACGCGTCTCAGCAGTCCGGTCGAGGTCATTGTTCCGGCAATAGAGAGCGCCTCGATCAATCCCTTGCGAAAGCGGAGTATCTCTATAGCGAACCAGCTCGCTCTATGGAGACTCAAGCTGGCTATCATCCGAACCGGCCTTCTGCGCAGACGAACGTTCTGGCGTCCATCCACTCATGGCCAGGAAAGCCTTCGCATCCCTCATCGAGATGATTGTCCTCAAGGCCTGCCTCTTATCAGAGGCCATGGAATAATAGGTTTTCGCAATTCTGTAACCTACCCAATAGCCAAGATCACCAGGTTTCGATGGCGTCGAGTTGTACAGCCACTTGGACAGATCGGTCGCATCCATGTCAGGAACGAACGCCTGCTCGATCTCAGCTTCACGCCCTGCAACTAGGTCTGCCATGTAGGCGTACGCGACGTCACCGGTAAGAAGCTCGGTGACAAACTCGGCCGAACCTTCGACCAGCGACACATCAAGCACGGTCGGATCAGGTTTATCCGTAAGTTCCGGCACCTGCTGCACATGAACAAACTCATGCACCATTACGCGCACGAATCGATCCTCAACATCGGGATTGATGAACGCTGTCGCACACAGTGCCTCCAGCCCGATATTGATTCCATCATTCGGGCCCGCCACCGCTACAGGCCGCCCCCGCCCCACAGAAACAGTGACTGGCGGAAAGCTTGCGTCCGAATACAGCTCGGCGAAACGGTTCAAGGCAGCACCGACTCTGGCTTTCACCTGGGGGAGTACAACAGCGCATTGACGGGCCTGGTCGTAGATTTCGGGCCGTTCGGCAATCGCCTTGGCGATGCGCTCTCCGGTGATATTGCGGATCTTCGCAAAGTGCTTCAGTCCGTCAGAACCTTGATCGAGATACTCGCGCTGCAACAGCTCCGCCGTAGGATGCCCACCGGCGGCATCATATATCCTGTAGAAACGCTCGACATCGTCAGTGACTACGGTTGGCTCAGCGTTGGCCGAGAGCGCCGACACCAGCAGGACACCCAGCACGGCGATTTTACAGAGTCTGCTGACCCTGCCGGACTGGCGATATGGATGTGGACCAAGGCCAGCCAACGACGCCTGCGCTGCGCAATATTGAGATATAGACATCTTCCTCTCCCGCCCAGTTGAGCATGTGCCAGAGGGAGCAGCCTCTCCGCCCACATGCAAATATCGCTTTAACGCTTTGACCTCTTACAAACGACTGAGCCAGCCCAACGTCGGAACAATGAGCCACATCCGCAGGTTCTTTCGCTGCTGAAACCCTCATTTGCAGGCGTTGTGAACGAGATTGTCCCAATAGCTGGACATGGCAAAATCGCGCTTGACCCCCGCCGCCTCATAGGCGGCCGCCCGTCCCCGCCGTGCTGACTCACAAGCGTTTGAACGGTTGGCACTGCCCATGCCGCCAGAAGCCGAAGCCGCTGCACCTCGATCATTCGCGTACCGCTGGTCCAACTGCCGTCGCATACGATAGATCCGCCACTGCTCGGCATTCGATGGCTCGGATACCGGCGCCGCATCCCATGACTTCACGGCAGCACCCGGGCATGGATCCGACTGGTAGGAAACGTCCTTGCCGTTGACGCATTTGAAGACCTGCTGCGCGTGGCCGTAACCGGCCACGAGGAAAATAAATCCCCCCAGAATCCACCGATACATTCCGTGCTCCATGCCGAACGTTGGTCGGAATCATAGCGTGGTAGTTGCTGTTTCCGGTGGCCGGCAGGCCGCGGCCATATCTGGGGTGGATGCACCTCTTCGCTACCCGGGGGGAGATATGCGAACACCCGTTGCAACTACCCCGCCCCACAAGACGTTGGTTTCAAGCGGGACTGGAGTGACCACGCGCTCGGTAAACTTCCATCCATTCCACCGTCTGCGCAATGCCTCCGAACGGGAAGAAATGCAGACTCACCTCGCCATGCGCTTCGGTAAGGCCGTTGGCCAGGCGATCGACAAATCTATCCGGTCCCGGCGCGGCCAGAAGCCTGCCGATCGAAACGCCATATCTGGACCAGACCGATGCGCTTGCGCTGACGCCGCACATTGCCGCGTAGCGTGCAAGCGTGGCGACACTCGCAGGTCCTGGCACACCCACACGCACGGGGTGATGGATGCCGCGCTGGCGCAGCTCTTGCAGCCACCGCAACACGAGCTCCGCGTCAAAGCTGAACTGCGTGACGATCAGGGGCGACATGCCACGGCTCTCTATGCTGTGGCACTTTCTTTGAAGTACCTGCCAGCGAATCGCTTCGCTCATGACCGGGTGGCCCTCCGGATGGCCGCCCACTCCAATGTGTTTGATACCCGAGCGTTCGAACACCCCGGTTTCAATCAGCGAGGCGCTGTCGGCGAACCTGCCCTTGGGGCTGGGCGAATCACCGGCAATCACGAAGCAACGCTCGATCCCAGCGTCATTGGCTGCGCGCGTCAAGAAAGATTCCAGTGCTTCAAGCGAGGCGATCCGGCGTGCAGGAACGTGTACCACAGGCTCGAAGCCAAGTCCGCGAACCATTGTGGTCGCACCTAGCCGTGCAGCGTTGTCTTCCCCTGCAAGATAGGGAATGAAAATGCTGGTGCCGGGCGCTATCCGCGGTGTGGCCGTGATCAACGCCGGAATGGCTTTTACACTTACTTCCAGCGAGTAACCACTGGTGAGGGAACTGGCGAGACTGGACATATCGGAAGGAATCAGGGGTCTCACTGCCCAAGGCCGGCTGCAGCCACCGCGCTGGAGTTGCGGGCCAGTTCAAAGAAAGCCCGCACATAGTCAATGCCGGTATCGGCTTCGCGCGCGCCCAGAAAGATCTGCTTGGCGATACCGCGTGCACCCAGCCGAACCGGTACCACTGCCATCCGGCTCGCGTACTCCTCCACCAGCCAACGCGGCAGTGCGGCCACGCCGCGGCCGCTGGCCACCATCTGCACCATGATATCGGTGGTCTCAATGGCCTTGTGCCGCCGGGGTGTAATGCCTGCGGGCAGCAGGAACTGGCTGTAGATATCCAGGCGCTCGATGTCCACGGGGTAGCTGATCAGCACCTCGCGGGTCAGCTGCTGTGGCTTCACGTATGCGGCCGATGCCAGCGGATGGTCCTTGGCTACGACCAGCACCTGCTCGTAGTCGAACACCGGCTCGAACTTCAGGCCTGGCTTGAACAGTGGGTCGGGGGTGACCAGCAGATCGATCTCGTAGCCGAACAGCGCCCCGATTCCGCCGAACTGGAACTTCTGCCGGACATCCACATCCACGTCCGGCCATGCGGCCAGATAGGGTGACACCACCTTGAGCAGCCACTGGTAGCAGGGATGGCATTCCATACCGATGCGCAATGCACCCCGCTCGCCCTGCGCGAACTGGCCCAGGCGTTCTTCGGCCAGGTCCAGCTGTGGCAACACCCGGTTTGCCACCGCCAACAAGTACTGGCCGGATTGGGTGAGCCGCAGACTCCGACCTTCACGCAGCCAGATGTCAGTGCCCAACTGCTGTTCGAGCTTGCGGATGCTGTGGCTCAAGGCTGACTGGGTCAGGTTCAACACGCCCGCGGCTGCAGTCAGCGAGCCCTGCTTTTCGACCTGCTGGACGATGCTCAGATGGATGCGCTCAAGCATGTGAATGAATTTTCTTCATGGAATCGTGAAATTAAACCATTTTACCTCATCGAAAACCGCAACTAGGATCGAAGCTCATCCGCCGCGCCATTCAGCTGGCGACTATCCAGCCCCCACGAAGGCAGAAATGACACACCCTCCCCCACTCCGCGTTGTCGCTGTTTCTGGCGGGCTGCAGCGCCCCTCCAAGGCCGCTGCCCTGGTCGAGCATCTGTCCAAGCTGATCGCTGCCGAGCACCATTGCGAGCTGCAGCTCGTGGAGCTCGGCCAACTCGCGCCGCAACTTGCCGGTACGGTAAGGCGTAGCGAACTACCCGTTTCCGTGGAACTTGATCTGGCAGCCGTCGAGAACGCTGATGTGCTGGTGGTAGCGACGCCGGTCTACCGCGGTTCCTACACCGGGCTGTTCAAACACTTCTTCGACTTTATTCACCAGGACGCACTGATCGATACCCCGGTGTTGCTGGCTGCAACCGGCGGCAGCGAGCGCCATGCGCTCATGATCGATCACCAACTGCGACCGCTTTTCAGCTTCTTCCAGGCACGCACCCTGCCGCTGGGCGTGTACGCGACCGACAGGGACTTCGTCGGCCATGCACTGGACAACGCCGATCTGCTCGAACGCGCCAGATTGGCAGTGGAACGCGCGTTGCCGGTGCTCGAACTCACCCACCGGGCCGCGGCAAGCAGCAACAGAACCATCGCCGCCTGACAGCGAACTCCCTGCCGAATCAGCGCGACGCTGTGCCGGACCCCATCCGCAGAACCTACGGTAGCGCATCGCCATGAAAGACAACTTTGAATTCAGCCTCAAGCGAATCCGCTTCGATGAAAACTACCAGCCATTGGACAGTACGCGGCTGACGACCAACTTCGCCAATCTGGCCAGGGGCAACAGCCGCCAGCAGAACCTGCGCAATACGCTGCGGATGATAGACAACCGGTTCAACAGTCTGGCCGGTTGGGACAACCCGATGGGGGATCGCTATGCCATCGAACTTGAGATCATCTCTGCCGAAATGGACATATCTGGGCAAAGCCCGGCAGATGCCTTTCCGCTGATCGAGATACTGAACACAACCATCGTTGACCGCCGGACAAAAACACGTATCGACGGGATCGTGGGAAACAACTTCTCTTCCTACGTGCGTGACTACGACTTCAGCGTCCTGCTGCCCGACTACAACAGCAACCGTACGGCATTTGCCGCACCGGATGATTTTGGCGACCTGCACGGAAAACTGTTCAAACACTTCGTGCACTCGCGTGCCTACAAGGACAATTTCAACAAGCTGCCGGTGATCTGCATCAGCGCGTCCAGCAGCAAGATCTACCACCGTACCGCCAATCAGCACCCGGCACTGGGCGTGGAATACCTGCAGAACGAGCTGTCCCCAACCGACCAGTACTTCGCGAAGATGGGGATGCAGGTCCGTTTCTTCATGCCGCCGGACAGTGTTGCGCCGCTGGCGTTCTACTTTTTTGGCGACCTGCTGGGCGACTACACCGATCTGGAACTGATCGGGACCATCAGCACGATGGAGACCTTCCAGAAGATCTATCGCCCCGAGATCTACAACGCCAACTCTGCGGCTGGCAGCGTCTATCAACCGAGCTTGAAGCATCAGGACTACTCCGTGACAAAGATCGTCTACGACCGAGAGGAACGCAGCCAGTTGGCGATCAAGCAAGGACGCTTCACCGAAGAGAACTTCATCAAACCGCACCGGAAAACACTGGAACAGTGGGCCGCAGCCTGCGCGCTCTGATCACTCCAAGGAATACAAAATAATCCGCCATGAAGAAACTGTTGCCCACCTCAACCGCTGGCAGCCTTCCCAAACCCGCTTGGCTTGCCCAGCCCGAGAAACTCTGGTCACCATGGAAGCTCCAGGACGAGGAATTGCTTGAAGGCAAGCAGGATGCCTTGTGCCTTTCACTGCACGAGCAATTGCAGGCCGGCATCGACATCGTCAGCGATGGCGAGCAGACCCGCCAACACTTCGTCACCACGTTCATCGAGCACCTCGACGGCGTTGACTTCGAGAAGCGCGAGACGGTCAGAATCCGCAACCGCTATGACGCCAGCGTGCCAACCGTCGTAGGTGCGGTCAGCCGGCAGAAGCCGGTCTTCGTCGAAGATGCCAGATTCCTGCGCAAGCAGACCACGCAACCGATCAAGTGGGCGTTGCCCGGCCCGATGACGATGATCGATACGCTCTACGATGATCACTACAAAAGCCGCGAGAAGCTTGCCTGGGAATTCGCCAGAATCCTCAATCAGGAAGCCAGGGAGCTGGAAGCGGCTGGTGTCGACATTATCCAGTTCGACGAGCCCGCCTTCAACGTCTTCTTCGATGAAGTGAATGACTGGGGTGTTGCCGCACTTGAACGAGCGATTGAAGGGCTCAAGTGCGAGACTGCCGTGCACATCTGCTACGGCTACGGCATCAAGGCCAACACCGACTGGAAGAAAACCCTGGGCTCGGAGTGGCGCCAGTACGAAGAGAGCTTCCCGAAACTGCAGCAATCCGGCATCGACATCATCTCACTGGAGTGCCAGAACTCGCATGTACCCATCGATCTGATCGAACTGGTACGTGGCAAGAAAGTAATGGTAGGCGCCATCGACGTGGCCAGCGACATCATCGAAACACCCGAGGATGTAGCCGATACCCTGCGCAAGGCCCTCCAGTTCGTGGATGCGGACAAGCTCTATCCATCCACCAACTGCGGCATGGCCCCGCTGTCTCGCCAAGTGGCCAGAGGCAAGTTGCATGCACTCAGCGCCGGTGCAGAGATCGTTCGCCGAGAGCTGTTGACCTGAACCCTGCAGCCCGGGTGGGCGCAGCGCACCCGGGATAACGATCTGGAGGCACCAGCGACAGGCTTTCGAGTCAGGCCAAGTTGCCCACCAAACCGCAGAACCCCGCTCTTCCGACGCAAGCCACTGTCAGGCAGGCGCACGCCGGTAATGCATGGCAACTGTGCCGTTGTGTAGCGGCGTCGATGAAATCAGCTCCAGCCGACGCGTACTGGCCAGCCCGCGCTGGTACAAGGTAGGCCCATGACCGGCAATCCTGGGGTGGATGAGGAACTTGTACTCATCGATCAGATCCAGTCGGTCCAACTCGGTAGCGAGCATGCCGCTACCGAGCAGCACGCCATCCGGCGTCGCCTCCTTGAGCTTCTGCACGCTGGTGCGCAGGTCGCCACCGATGTGGTGGCTGTTGGTCCAGGGAAACGCCGTCCGCAGCGACGACACCACGTACTTCGGCTTGGCCTCCAGCTTGACCGCCCAGTCGCGCATCGCCGCTGTAGCGTCTTCGTCGCCGCGCGCGACCGCCGGCCAATAGGCCTCCATCATCTCGTAGGTAATGCGGCCCCAAAGCATCGCACCGGCCTCATCCATAAGGTGACTGAAAAAGGCATGTGTCTCGTCGTCGGCGATGCCCTCTTGGTGGTCAACGCAGCCATCCAGGGTGACGTTCAGGCTGAAGGTCAGAAGTCCCATGCGGGTTTACTCAGAATTGGGCGTCCCACCGGATTGTCGCTCGTCGGCGCACGCATTGCAGCACCGGACGCCTATCCCTGCCACGATCATCCGGCGACTGACGAAGCCAGGATGATCTGGGCCACATAGTAAAGCGGCAGGCCCCAAAGCCGGTTGATCGCCCCCGGCGCCACGAAGCGGTTGCGGGCAACAGCAACGTCCGAAACCGCGAACATCACCGCCCCCACTGCAAGCAACCACGTTCCGGAAGCGGCGCTTGCGGCGGTCGCCAACGCACACATGACGACGATGGCTGTCACGTACGCCACAACCGCGAGGCGATAGAACACTTTCAGGTAGCGCCAAAGCCATATGACAACCGCGATGCCGAGACAGCCCATGATGGCGAACCCTGCCACCAAGGCGGCGCCAGCCGTGGGCAGGGCTGCAAACGCCATCGCGAACGCAACGTGGGCAAACAGAAAGCTGGCCAGGCCGAGCAGGAAGAGACGGCTTTTGTGGGACAGCAGCAAAACGTCGCCCACCCAACTCAGCCCAAGCCCCACCAGGATCAATTTCCCATAAGCGGATGCTGTCGCGTCGAGCTGAAGCGCCAACGCAAGGAATGCCGTACTGGCGACAACTTTCAGCAGGACCTTGCCCGCTTTCCAACCGCGGTATTCGCAGACGACCAATGCGCCACAGGCAACAAGGCAAAGGATGATCGTGGCGCTTGCAGCGTTTACCATGGCTATCTGCGTTCTCCCCAACGTTGTAGTGATCTCAGGCCGGGAAACGGGCTCGTCTGAGGCTGATGGTTGACGGGGACCCGCCAACCAAACGCCAAGCGACGACCCAGGCCATTTCTGCACCTAGCTTGCCTTGGCCGCCGTCTTGCAGGCAACAGCGTCGATATCGAACGCGCTGGCCGGGATTGGCCTGACTCTGCATCCACCAAGGCTTGGCCATCACAAGGTTGCGCTATTCTCTGGTCAGAGAAGCTCGCCCCAGCAGTCCACATCGCCAAGCCAAGCCGCCAGGTTGCCGCCCGCATGTCCCGAGTCGATCCAACTGCTGTTGCCGAAACGCCTCCCGGGGTCGCCGTTCGGCGAACGCTGCGCTGGTGCATGGGAGAGCGTAGTGCCGTCGTCGACAGCGTGGCGGAGGAGGTCCCCGTTGCGATGCGCTACAACGGTGTTCCCTTCGCCGTAATGATGGCCACACCATCGGACCTGGAAGACCTGGCACTGGGTTTTTCGCTGACCGAAGGTCTCATCACCGATGCTTCCGAGTTGATCGGGGTGGAAGTACATCCCAGCATCGAGGGCATCGAGATTCATATGCAGGTAACGAGCACTGCCCCTGCAGCGTCCCTGCCCGCCACTTCTGGTCGGGCCTTGCCTGGGCGCAGCGGATGCGGCTTGTGCGGTGCAAGACTCCTGGAAGACATCATGCGGTTGACACCGCCAATCGAGAGAGCCTTGACGTTCCCGGTCGCCTCATTGCGATTGGCCTTGTCCTCGCTTCCCCGGATGCAACCCATGAACGTGGCAACGGGTTCCACCCACGCTGCGGCCTGGGTGGAGCTGGACGGCCGGATCACACGGCTTCGAGAGGATGTGGGACGGCACAACGCACTGGACAAGCTTGTTGGCAGCCTCCGTCGCGGTTCCCGATCGACCGAAGCAGGGCTGGTTCTCCTATCGAGCCGGGCCAGCTATGAAATGGTCAGCAAGGCGGCCCACGCAGGCATGGCCGTCGTCGCTGCCGTATCCGCGCCGACTGCGCTTGCGATCGATCTGGCAAACGCGGCTGGCATCTGTCTGATCGGCTTCGCCCGGCGTGATCGGTTCAACGTGTATTCGCATCCGGAACGTCTGCTGGGTTCTGAATAGGGAATTGGTGGCACCCACAACGCCCACCCAGATTCACTGGACCAACGTGTGCCATGAAGTCCGAGTGCTGGAAAGCCTGTTCCCAAGCGCCGGCTGTAGCTTCAAGGCCTCGATCTGGCGGACCCTGGTGATCATGGGCCGGATCTGCCACCCGCGACGCCCGGGCGAAACAACGACAGGGAATCCGCTTGTGGAAATCACACGAAAACAACATTCACACGGTCAGTGTTGTGGCCTGTCTGGAAGCTCTCTGTTACATGGAATGCAGGTTCGGTACCGGAGTTTGGGCCTGGGCAGGATCATCGGTTCGTCTGCCGGCCTTGTGTCGTGCCTGCGACGAGCAGACTTTCCGCAGCCCCATCGCGTACGACAAAGGCTGTCCCGCGTTGTTGAGACCCGGCTTCAGGCTTGCCCTCCCCTTCCTTGATGTACCCATATCAGAGTGAGGTAGCACCATGACCGAGAAGGACATCCCCGGCATTCGCAACTACGATGCTCCGGCAGGTGGCTGGGGGGCGCTCAGGGCAACGGCCAAAGCGATCAGCGAACAGATGGCGGCCCCCGAAGCTGCGATCACCCTGTTCCGTACCAACAAGCCGGAGGGCTTCGATTGCCCTGGCTGCGCGTGGCCTGACCGCAAGCACACCTCTACCTTCCAGTTCTGCGAGAACGGCGCGAAAGCCGTGACCTGGGAGGCGACCAAGAAACGCGTTACGCCGGAGTTCTTTGCCTCCAACACCGTTTCCTCGCTTCTGGAAATGACGGACTACCAGCTGGAGGACCAGGGGCGCCTGACCCATCCGCTGGCTTACAACCCGGAGAAGGACATCTACGAGGCCGTGGAATGGGACGAGGCGCTGAGCCGGATCGGGCAGATTCTGCGTGAACAGCCGGACCCGAACATGGTTGAGTTCTACACCTCCGGGCGCGCCTCCAACGAGGCCGCATTCCTGTACCAGATCTTCGCTCGTGAGTATGGAACGAACAACTTCCCTGACTGCTCCAACATGTGCCACGAAGCCACCAGCGTGGGCCTGCCTTCGTCGATAGGCATCGGCAAGGGCACGGTCTCGCTGGATGACTTTGATGCCTGCGAGCTGATCATCTCCATCGGCCACAATCCCGGCACCAATCACCCCCGCATGATGGGAACGCTGCACGAGGTCGCACGCCGCGGCGCTCCCATCATCGTGCTTAATCCGCTGCGCGAGCGCGCCCTGGAGCGCTTCGCCGATCCGCAGGATCCGCTGGAGATGGCAACACTCGGCGCAACGGAGATCGCCTCTTCCTATCTGCAGCCACGCATAGGTGGCGATGCCGCAGCACTGAAAGGCATCATGAAGGCCCTGCTGGAGATGGAGGCGGCCGAGGGCGAGGATGCCGACATCCTGGATCGCGCGTTCATTGAAGAACACACCCGGGGATTCGACGCCTTCGTCAGGGACCTGCAGGCGGCGAGCTGGGAAGCAATCGTGTCCGAATCAGGCTTGCCTGAGGGCGATCTGCGCAAGGTCGCCCAGGCCTATGCCAGATCCAACGCGACCATCGTCACCTACGGCATGGGCATCACCCAGCACAGCACGGGCACCAGGAATGTCCAGCAGATTGCCAACCTGCTGCTCCTGCGTGGCAACTTCGGAAAGCCGGGTGCAGGCATCTGCCCACTACGCGGACACTCCAACGTCCAGGGCGATCGCAGCGTCGGCATCACCGAGAAGCCGAGTACCGAACTCCTCGAAAGGATCGAGAAGCGTTTCGGCTTCCGCGCGCCCAGCGACCATGGCCACGACGCTGTCGCTGCGATGCAGGCCATCATTGAGGGCCGCTCGCGGGTGTTGATCTGCCTCGGGGGAAATCTTGCCGTGGCACTACCTGATGGCGATGCCTGTTTCGCAGGGATGCGCCAACTCGAAATGTCGGTCCACATAGCCACCAAGCTCAATCGAAGCCACCTGCTGGTCGGCAGGAACACCTTCATCCTGCCCTGCCTCGGCCGAACCGAGCTGGACATTCAAGCCACCGGGCCGCAGGCGGTCACCGTGGAAGACTCGATGTCGATGGTGCATGCATCGCGGGGCAAACTGAGACCAGCCTCTGAGCAGCTGCGTTCAGAGCCGGCAATCGTTGCAGGCATCGCCCGCGCAACCCTGCCATCGAGTCGCGTGCAGTGGATGGAAATGGTGGCTGACTACGACCTGATACGCGAAGCCATCGAAGCGGTGTTCCCCGATTTCTCCGACTACAACGCCAGGATCCGGATTCCCGGTGGCTTCCGCCTGCCGTTGCCGCCTACCGAACGCATCTGGCGCACTGCATCGGGCAAGGCCGAGTTCCTCCGCTTCTCGGGTCTGGCCGAAGACCCCAGGCCTGTCGACACCGCCGTGCTGAAGCTGGCAACCATCCGCAGCCACGACCAGTACAACACCACGATCTACAGTTTGGATGATCGCTACCGTGGCGTCTTCGGTCGCCGCGATGTCGTGTTCATGAACGAAGCGGACATGAGCGAACGCGGGATCCAACAGGGCGACCGCATCCGCATAACGACGGCACTTGAGAACGAGGGCGAAAGGATCCTGGAGAACGTCATTGCGGTGAGCTACCAGATTTCCCGTGGGTCCGTAGCGACGTATTACCCGGAAGGAAACTGCCTTATCCCACTGAGCTACATCGACCCTGCCAGTGGCACGCCGTCCTACAAATCAGTGCCGGTGCACATCAGCAGGGCGTAGCGGCGTTCCCGCCTTCGTGGCGCGTGGTGGTTGAAGCGGTGTGGCTTCATAACGCTGCTTCAATTCTCTCCAGCCGGAACACCCTTCCCTGCCGCGAAGGCCAGGAACTGATGTATGGGAAGCGCCTTCGCATAGAGCCAGCCCTGCCCGAACTGCACATCGGAATGCTTCAGATAGGCTTCCTGCGCCGGCGTCTCGATTCCTTCGGCGATGATCGTCAGCTTCAGGGCATGCGCCATGTTGATGATATGGTCCACCACGATGCTCTGCGCAGCATCAGCGCCGATAACGCGGGTAAAGGACTTATCGATCTTGAGTGTGTCCAGCGAGAGGCCCTCCAGCAGGGATAGGCTTGAATAACCGGTGCCGAAGTCATCGATGGTGACCCGGTAGCCGAGAGAGCGCGCATTGCCGATTACCGCTGCAGCCGCTGCGGCGTTGATGAAGCCGCGTTCGGTAATCTCCAGCCATATCTGCGCCGACCGGACACCTTCCCTCGCCACCGCTGCATTCAAACCTTGCAGGAACCGCCCGCTCTCCATTTCATTGGCGGGTATGTTGATTGAGAGATGGGCATCTGCATGTCCGCGTAGATACTGGCTCATCTCAGCAACGCCGACGTCGATCACCAGATCGGTCAGCGGTGAGATGAGACCGGTGGCCTCCGCCAGCGGAATGAACTGGTCAGGAAATGCCATCGGCGTACCTGGTCGCTGCCACCTGACCAGCGCTTCGGCGCCGATGCACAGCCCATTTGCAAGGTTGATGATCGGCTGGTAATGAACCGCGAATTCCCTGTTCCTGATCGCCAATTCCAGCGTCTTCGCCGGCGACAGCTGCTGCCTCGATACCCAGATGATGAGGCCGATCAGTATCAGCGAGATGGCCGCGCCGATGGGTAGCAGGTACCGCCAATCCAAGCCTGCCGAGGCCCCGGTCAGCGCGGTGTCAGTCAGCGCAAAGGCGACGAGGCCAGCCGCCGGTCGGGAGGAAAATGCATATTGATCGCCGATGCCCGGCTGGTTGCCCGCAAGAAGCATCTGGATCACCTGTGGTTGGACGGTGCCAGAGGCTTCAAGGACCCGCCCATCACGACTGGCAACGCCGTACACCACCTGCGTACTGATCACCAGGTCGGTAAGCCGGCCCGGGGTAATCAGCACCCCGTAATCGCCGCGCCGGACCTCCACCCGGGGCTCGCCCCTGAACAGCCTGGGCGACTCGGCATACGACAGCGTGCTGCCGTCGCCAAGATCCAGGTCCGCATCACCGGCCGGCACCGGCGGCGAGATCACGCCAAGCCGCGTGCATACCAGTTTTCCGTCCTCGAAATAGCCCAGGTCCTCGATGCTGCGCGCGTCGGCAACCACCTGACCCATCATCTTCAGGTGCGCGAGCGAGCAGTCGGTACGATCAATGCTGCCTGCGCGTACGAGCGCGCGCTTGGCATCATCCAGCGTGCGCTCGGTGCGCTTTGCGGTGGATGCAGCGACATCGTCCAGGTGCTGTTGCTGTGTCCTCAGCGCCTGCTCGCGCTGCACCCAGGACATTCCGATCAGTGGCAGAACACCCGCCGCAACCGCCAGGACGCCGGCGGCAAGCAGTACCGATTTCCTTCTCATGCAGCCCCGCCGTCTCGGCACCCGTCCAATCCTGACAGCGTACCGCAAAGCCACAGGCCATCGCAGCGCGCAGATCCGTGCGCTATCAAAGGCCAGAACGCGTCAGCCGGGTGGTCACCGCGGACGCTCGCATGACAACCCGTCATTGCCGGCAGGTTCACGCGTCTGTTCCAGCGCAACGGGGGCCAGACCTGTGCTTTCCCGGGGTATCACATCGACACACCAATGATGACGCTGGATGCGTTGAACAGCACCACCGCCGGGCCACCCTCCTTCAGCTCCAGTGCGGCTGTCCCGGTCCGGGTGATGACCGCGACAACACTGCAGCCGTGGCCGATATCCACCACAACTTCGTCGTTCACGGCACCTTCGGTAATGCGCGCGACCGTGCCGTTGAATTGATTGCTTGCCGAACACCGCGCGCCTTGGCCCTGCGCCAGTAGCACCGAAGATGCCTTGACCAGCGCATAGGCTGGCATGCCAACCTCCAGCCCCAACGATGCCATGCTGCCGTGGGTGATGGTCGCCACGACCGTGAGCCCAGGTGCGACTTCGATCTGCACTTCATCGTTCACGGCGCCGGCGGCCACGGCGCTGATCCGGCCGTGGAACTGATTGCGCGCACTCGTGATCATTCCGATCCTCCGTATCAAAGCCATGTCCTCATCCAATCCTGCGGGAATCTGCTGGGATTGCAGGAAGGCGCGGTGTGCACGTTCAAGCTGCTCGAAGCGCGCAACCAGTTGGCGCCCCCGCTCGGTCAACTGGGCACCGCCGCCGCCACGCCCGCCGACGCTGCGTGCTACCAATGGTTCGCCGGCTGCTGTGTTCATGGCGTCCACGGCGTCCCAGGCGTTCTTGTAGGTCATGCCCATCCGCTTGGCGGCCTGGCTGATTGAACCGCAGGCGTCGATGAATCCAAGCAAGGCAAAGCGGCCACGGCCGCCCAGGCTTTGCCCGGCAACGTTCAGCCACAGACTGCCTTGTAGCTCAAGCATGGGGTCTGTCTCGCTCATCTGGTCTGGTACCCGCCTGCGATAACTGTGGCCAGTGTAAGCCGCACGCCATCTCCACCCGGCTTGATATCGATCAAGGACGCCCTGGCGCTCTCCCCCGAGAATCCCTGCATTGGTCACCAAGTTGACCTAACTGCACCGTTATATCATCTTGGATATAGCGAATCCGAGGATTGCGAGTATGCGCACCTGCCGTTTCGTTCTGCCGCTGTCAGCCCTTCTACTCCCCCTGTCGGCCGCAGCCGCTGACACCGCAGCCCCGCCGGCTTTCACCTTGGGCAGTGTCGATGTCCGTGCCGAGCGCGGCACTTCTCCCACTGTCGCCGAACGCAACCTGGACGCGGACCGCATCCAGCAGCTGGACCGCAACACAGTCGGAGAGGCAGTCAGCGTACTGCCGGGCGTCAGCCTGGCACGCAATTCACGCAACGAGGACATGGTCTACCTGCGCGGCTTCGATCCCCGCCAGGTGCCGGTGTTCCTCGACGGCGTCCCGCTGTACGTGCCCTATGACGGCTATGTCGACTTCGGTCGTTTCACCACCTTCGACCTGGCCCGGATCGATGTTGCCAGTGGCGCCGCATCACTGCTCTATGGGCCCAACATCCTCGGCGGTGCGATCAACCTGATCAGCCGGCGGCCGGAGCGTCCATTCGAGGCTGACTTGCGCCTGGGCGTCGCCGATGGCGGCGAGCGCAAGGCGGCGATAAACCTCGGCGGTCGCCAAGGTGATTGGTACTACCAGCTCGGCTGGTCAATCCTGAAGGCGGATGAGTTCCCACTCCCGGGCGGGTTCGTCGATTACAAGCGCGTACCTACCGACACCGGTGATGACCGCCGCAATGCCGACCGCGAAGATCGCCGGCTGTCATTCAAGCTCGGCTACACGCCGCGTGAGGGCGATGAATATGCCATCGGCTACGCGCGCCAGGATGGCGAGAAGGGCAACCCGGTGTACACGGGAACCGCAAGCAGCGGCATCCGTTACTGGCGCTGGCCATGGTGGGACAAGGACAGCCTGTACTTCATCGGCAATACCCAGCTCGGTCAGCACACGACCTTGCGCACCCGCCTCTACCGCGACACTTACGGCAACGGACTGGAGGCCTACACCGACGGCAGCTATCAAACCGCGCTGGACAACACCAGTTTCCCCAGCATCTACGACGACAAGACAATCGGCGGCTCGCTGACCTTGGCCAGCAACGCCCTGCCCCGCCAGCAGCTGCAGCTTGCATTGCATTACAAGGAAGACCAGCACAGCGAGCGCAACCCGCACTCGCCGACCAAGGACTTCCGCGATGTCACCACCTCGGTGGCAATCGAAGACCGTATCGCACTGACTGACACCGCGCACCTGCGCGCAGGCCTCGGCCATGACCGTCGCGAGGCCAAGCGTGTCTACTACTGGCCGACCGGCAGTGCCGATGCCACCAATGCCGTTCTGGAGTACGTGCAGCAATTGGCACCGGAGCAGCAGTGGTATGCCAGCGCCGCACGTCGCACGCGCTTCCCCACCATCAAGGATCGCTACTCGGCACGCATGGGGGCCGCACTGCCCAACCCTGACCTCGCCCCCGAGCATGCCACCCATCTCGAACTCGGCCTGCGCGGTAGCTGGTGGCAAGGCAGCCAACTGCAGGCAGCGGTGTTCCACAGCCGCATTGATGACCTGATCCAGACCGCCGTCGTTGCCTCGCCTGAGTGCGGCGGTCGCACCTGCAATCAGGCACAGAACATTGGCCGTGCCCGCAACGTCGGTATGGAGCTGGGCTTGCAGCAGCGCATAGGCGACGACTGGGACCTGCAGGCAAGCTACACCTGGTTGCGGCGCACCAACCTGGAGAACCGGGATGTGGCCCTGCTCGACAGCCCACGCCAGCGCTTGTTCATGGCCGTTGGCTGGCAGCTGCTGCCGCAGTTGCGTCTGCAGGCCAGTCTGGAAGCCGAACAAGGTCGCAAGGTCAGCTATGCCGATACAACTCGTCCGGTGCGTGCCCTGCCTGGCTTCGGCATCGGTGGACTGAAGGCGAGCTGGTCACCGCGCGGCAACGTCGGCTTCGATCTGGGCGTGCGCAATATCGGCGACAAATGGTACGAGTTGGCCGATGGCTACCCCATGCCCGGCCGCACCTGGTTTGCCAATGCCAACTGGAGGTACTGAGCATGAGCAACGCGCAGCCCGCACGCATCGCCGCCATCGTGCACGACGGCAACGGTGAGCCCGATGGGCTGCTGGCGGCTTTCGCTGCCCGCCAGCTCGCAGCCGGCCACCGCGTCCGCGGGCTGGTGCACCTGCCTCATGCGCCAACAGCCACGGGCAAGCGCATGGTGCTGATGGACGTAACCGATCCGCAGTCCCGCTACCCCATCAGCCAGGCGCTGGGCGCTGCTGCCTGTGGCTGCAATCTCGATCCGCGCGGCATTGCCGATGCCAGTGTCGTACTACGTCGTGCCGCGCAGGAACCGGCGGCGCTGGCGATTGCCAATCGGTTCGGCACGCTCGAGTCGCAAGGCGGCGGCATGGCCGACGAACTGTTGGCGCTGATGCTGGCCGGCATCCCGCTGCTCACCGCAGTGAAGCTTCCCTATCTGGAAGCCTGGCGCGCGTTCACCGGTGGCATGGCGGTTGAGCTTCCCGCCACCGACGCGGCCCTGCAGCACTGGTGGGATGGCTGCCGCCAGCAAGATCAGGAGGCGACATGAAACGTCGCGCCCTGTTGCAGGCCTTCGCGCTGGCTCCGCTGCTGTTTGCAGGAAGCCGACTATTGGCAATGCCCGCACAACGCGTGCTGCGCCTCGGCGAACCCAAAGGCCCGCCGCAGCGCGTGTTTGCTGCGGGCGCCCCAGCAGCGGTGCTGGTTGCGGCGATCGCACCGCTGCGATTGCTGGGCTGGCCCATGCGGGTTTCACCAAGCGCGTTGGCGCTGCTGCCCACTGCACTCCGCGGCCTGCCTATGGTTGGCCGGCTTGCTGGACGCGGCAGCACCGTCAGCCTGGAACGCCTGCTTGAGCTGCAGCCGGATCTGGTGCTGGATGCCGGTGATTTCGACGCGAGCTACCGTGACTCCGCCGAGCGGGTGTGGCAGCAGACCGGAATTCCGGTCGAGCTGGTTGCAGGACGCTTGCCCGATCATCCCGCTCAGCTGCGCCATGTCGGCAAGCTGCTTGGTGTGACCGCGCGTGGCGACGCGCTGGCGCAGGCAGCGGAAGCACAGCTGGCGTTGGTGCGCGAGGTGCTTGCCACCCGCCCTGCGGCCTCGCGTCCGACTGTCTACTACGGGCGCGGCAGCGATGGGCTGGAAAGTGGCGTGTCCGGTTCGATCAACACCGAGGTCATCGAGTTCTGCGGTGGCCGCAATGTTGCTGCCGCGGCTGGCAAAGGGGGGCTTGCACGTGTCTCGCTGGAGCAACTGCTGGCCTGGGACCCGGACGTGATCCTTACCCAGGACGCCGCATTTGCCGCAAGCGCGGCACAGGACGCACGTTGGCGCAGCCTGCGTGCGGTGCGCGAAGGGCGCTTGCACTGCGCACCATCACTACCGTTCGGTTGGCTGGACGGCCCGCCCGGCGTCAATCGCCTACCCGGCTTGCCGTGGTTGCTGTCGCGGCTGCATCCCGGTGCATCGCCGGCGCTTGCGCCGGCAGCGCTGCGCACGCGCATCAACGCGCTGCATCAACTGCTTTGGGGTCAGCCACTGCCAGCGGACGTCGCGCGCAACCTGGATGGGCGCCAATGACGGTGCGCCCCATGCCGCGCTGGGCGTGGCATGCCGGTGGCTGGGTGCTGCTGGCGGCAATGATCCTGCTGGCATTCTCGGTTGGCCAGTTCCCTGTATCGCCGACACGCGTGGTGCAGGCGATAGGCTGGCAGCTGTTTGGCATTGGCGAGCCAAGTCCGCCCGCTGTGCATGCGGCGCTATGGAACATCCGCCTGCCGCGCGTGATCGCGGCCGTGCTGATTGGTGCGGTGCTGTCCGCTGCCGGGGCGGCGTATCAGGCGATGTTCCGCAATCCTCTGGTCTCGCCCGACATTCTTGGTGTCTCCGCGGGTGCCGGGCTCGGTGCGTCGCTGGCATTGTTCCTCGGTCTGCCATTGTTGCTGGTGCAGGGCTTCGCCTTCGCCGGCGGGTTGACTGCGGTCGGTCTGGTCTGTCTGGTGGCAGCGCTGGTGCGTCGGCATGAACCGATACTGGTGCTGGTGCTGGCCGGCGTTGCGGTGTCGGCACTGTTGGGCGCCGGCATTTCGCTATTGAAGCTGCTTGCAGACCCTTACACCCAGCTTCCTTCAATCACGTTCTGGCTGCTCGGCGGATTGAATGCCGTTGTGCTTGATGATCTGCGCGTCACCGCACCGCTGCTGCTGGTCGGGTTGTTGCCGCTGCTGTTGCTGCGCTGGCGCATCAACCTGCTCAGCCTCGGTGATGAGGAAGCCAGCGCATTGGGAGTGGCGGTCACACCGCTACGCTGGACGCTGATTGCCGCAGCGACACTGTGCACAGCGGCTGCTGTGTCACTGGCCGGCATCATCGGCTGGGTCGGGCTGGTGGTGCCACACATCGCGCGCTTGCTGGTAGGCGCCGATTTCCGTCGGCTGTTGCCGGCCAGCCTGCTGCTGGGTGCCAGCTTCCTGCTCGCCGCCGACACACTGGCGCGGACCTTGGCTCCGATAGAACTGCCGCTCGGTATTCTCACTGCGTTCGTCGGTGTTCCGTGCTTCCTGCTAGTGCTGGCACGCAGCGAGAGCCGGGCATGAGCATGGGCGACGTTCTCCTGCAGGCACGCGGGCTGACGGTAGGCCATCGCCAGCAGCCCTTGGGCGAGCCTTCGGACCTGCACCTTCATGCGGGCGAAGTACTGTGCCTGCTGGGTCCCAATGGCTGCGGCAAGACCACGCTGTTCCGCACGCTGCTTGGCCTGCTCCCCGCCATTTCTGGCGAGATTGCGTTGCAGGGGCAGCCGCTGCATCTGCTCGGCCGCAACCAACGCGCCCGGCAGCTGGCGTACGTTCCACAGTCGGCGCCGTTCGCCTTTGCCTGGCGGGTGCTGGAAGTCGTTGCCATGGGCCGCGCGGCCCATCTTGGTTTGTTGGCCACGCCCACGCGTGCGGACGAAACAATTGCCCTTGATTGCCTGGATCAGCTCGGCATCGCCGCATTGGCGCAACGCGTGGTCAGCACCCTCAGTGGCGGTGAACGCCAACTGGTGTTGATAGCGCGCGCACTCGCGCAGCGTGCACAGATCCTGATCATGGATGAACCTACCGCCAGCCTCGATTTCGGCAACCAGCTGCGCATTCTCGACACCGTGCGGAGCCTCGCCGATCGCGGCATCGGCGTGTTGCTGTCCACACACCAACCGCAGCATGCGCTGCAGGTGGCAGACCGCATTGCCTTGATGGCCAACGGAAGCCTGCACGCGCTCGGTCCCGCCCGCGAGGTCGCCACACCCGAACGGTTGGCCCAGCTCTACAACGTCGATGCCTCGCGCATAACCATTGCCCTTCCTGACCTGCAGCCACTGCCCTGATGACCACACTTCCAGCCCCCATCGATCACATGGCCCGCTACCGCCAGCACCTGCTGGCTTGCGGCTTCCAGGCCAAGCCCGCCAGCGCGTGGGATGCGCGTGCGGCGCAGTCCAGTTGGAAGCGTCGGCACGACGACTACAGCGAGGCATTCCTGGCGCGGCTCGACCTGAGTGGCGTGAACAGCGTGCTGGATGTTGGTTGCGGGCCCGGCCTGCTCAGTTTGCCAATCGCCGCGCAGGTGCAACAGGTCCATGCCCTGGACTACAGCCAGGGCATGCTTGATGGCCTGCATGCCGCCATCCGCGCCCAACAGGTCGACAACATCGAGCCACACCATCTGTCATGGGAGGACGACTGGAGCAAGCTGCCCGTCTGCGATGTCGCCATCGCCTCGCGTTCACTGATGGTCCCTGAGCTGGAACGGGCGCTGATGAAACTCGACGCGCACGCAGCGCAGCGCGTCTACGTGAGCTGTACCACGCAGCCGCGTACTGGCGTCCTGGAGCTTGCGGCGCTGCTGGGTCGGCAATGGATTCCCATGCCGGACCATCGCTATGTGATGGAGCTGCTTTGGGACATGGGACGGGAGCCCCGGCTCGACTATCTGCCGGTGTCGGCACTGGACCAGACACAGACTGCCGACGATCTGGTCCGCCAGGCGGAACAGTTGTTCGGCGAGCTGCAGATGAACGAGCGCAGCAGGATCGCGGAGTGGCACGGGCATTCGCCCCTGAATCGGCTTGGATTGGCACCCACCAGGCGTTGGGCCTTCATCTCCTGGGAAACCACTGCCCAAGCTAGCTGAGGTGGTGCATGGCGCTGATGGCCCAGGTCGGCGAGACCGGTCCTTGGCACCGTTCAAGCTGCATCAGCTGCGGTGCGCCCAGCCCTGGAAGGCGGCTGGGCAGGCGCTGCCGCCCATCCATCAACCCGACATTGGCGCCAACCCCCTGATATCTGGGACAATTGCCGCCGGCCGGACGCTCCCGGCCCGCTACAGCATGGACCCGCATCGAGGCGGTCATCGCTCTGCTGTCCATTCACGGCTTGCCGCCGCTCTTCCCGGATCGTCATTTGAACGCCATCGATACCCCTGTTGACCCTGCCCTGCCCTTGGCGGATCGTCTGCGCGACGCGCTGGATCTGCTGGAGACCATCGACGCGGATCGCGGCGTACTCGATGCGCTGCCTGAAGCCGACCGTGTACGCCTGCACCAGGTCGTTGCCAGGATCTTCCACCCCGAACCCAAGGCACGCCGGCAGATGCTCAAGAAGCAGGCCCGTGAGCGCCACCAGGAAAAGGTGCGCAAGTCCGAGGCGCTGCTTGAACAGACCGGCATCCGCGCCCTGCGCCGCAAGCCGGTCTTCAGCACCCCGAACTACTTCCCACCGCATGCAGCCGGGTTGCACGATGCCAGCAATGGTGAAGGTGCCGCGCTAGCGGAAGAGCCGGTGCATTCGCCCGAGCTGCGCCACTGCTACGTGTGCAAGCAGAAGTTCACCCAGCTGCATCACTTCTACGACCAGATGTGCCCGGCCTGCGCCGATCTGAATTACATCAAG
The DNA here is from genome assembly GCF_056759975.1 of Stenotrophomonas sp. STEN031. NCBI lineage: Bacteria > Pseudomonadati > Pseudomonadota > Gammaproteobacteria > Lysobacterales > Lysobacteraceae > Stenotrophomonas > Stenotrophomonas sp. STEN031. The sequence goes on along the minus strand of NZ_JBRREA010000011.1, from coordinate 54,177 downwards.
CGCACCGAGACCGCCGATCTGCGTGGGCGCGTGGCGTTGCTGACCGGTGGCCGCGTCAAGATCGGCTACCAGGCCGGCCTGAAGCTGCTGCGTGCCGGCGCCGAGCTGATCGTGACCACGCGCTTCCCGCGCGACTCGGCCGCCCGCTATGCCGAAGAACCCGACTTCGCCGTGTGGGGCCACCGCCTGCAGGTGTACGGGCTGGACCTGCGCCACACGCCCAGCGTCGAAGCCTTCTGCAGCGAGCTGTTGGCCACGCGCACGCGCTTGGACTTCATCATCAACAACGCTTGCCAGACCGTGCGTCGTCCGCCGCAGTTCTATGCGCACATGATGGCCGGCGAAACCGCTGCCGTGCAGAGCCTGCCGGAAACCATCCGCAAGCTGATCGGCAATTACGAAGGCCTGCGCAGCGCCGACCTGCTCCCCGTCGCGGCAGCCGCACTGCCATCGCCGCAAGCTGTCGGTACTGACGGTTTGACCCGTGCTGCCGAGTTATCGCAGGTGCCGCTGCTGGCTGACGAACTATTGAGCCAGCGCCATCTATTCCCCGATGGCCGCCTGGACCAGGACCTGCAGCAGGTGGACCTGCGCGACAGCAATTCCTGGCGCCTGCGCATGGCCGAGGTGCCGTCGGTGGAGCTGTTGGAAACCCAGCTGGTCAATGCCATTGCACCGTTCATCATCAACGCACGCCTGAAGCCGCTGATGCTGGCCACGCCAGAGCGCGACAAGCACATCGTCAACGTGTCGGCGATGGAAGGCCAGTTCTACCGCAACTTCAAAACCACCCGCCATCCGCATACCAACATGGCCAAGGCCGCGTTGAACATGATGACGCGCACCTCGGCGGCCGATTACCAGAACGACGGCATCCACATGAACAGCGTGGATACCGGCTGGGTCACCGACGAGGATCCGGCAGGCCTGGCCGCCCGCAAGGTGCAGGAAGAGCGCTTCCACCCGCCGTTGGACATCGTTGACGGCGCCGCCCGCATCGTCGACCCGATCATTCACGGCTTCAACACCGGCGAACACGTCTGGGGGCAGTTCCTGAAGGACTATGCGCCTACCGATTGGTGAGCGCGCGGACACTGATTGAAACGATGGTTGTGCCCGACTGGCCGGGGCAGAACCATCGGCGTGCCACAGGCGAGCGGTGCGATCCGCCAAGCAACCTTACTGGCACGTCACCGCGGGCTACGGCTAGGATCGGCACATGAAGACCTCGCCTGTAAACTCGATGGTGCTCCCACGCGATTTCTATCGCAGACATCCCATTGTGGTCGCGCCGGAGCTACTCAACAAATTGCTGGTTCACGACGATGGCCGCTGTGCACGCATCGTCGAAGTGGAGGCCTATGCAGGTGGCGAGGACCCCGCCGCGCATTCGTTCCGTGGCAAAACCGCGCGCAACGCCACCATGTTCGGCCCAGCAGGTCATCTCTATGTCTACTTCACCTATGGCATGCATTGGGGCAGCAATGCGGTCTGCGGAGAGCCCGATGAAGGCGTAGGCGTGCTGCTCAGGGCGGCACAGCCGTTGCAGGGTTTGGATCTGATGCAAGCGCTCAGGCCAGCTGCTAAACGCACCATCGACCTGGCCAACGGCCCCGGCAAGTTGTCCCAGGCATTTGGATTGAACCGTGCGCATGACGGCGCTGACCTGGTAAGCGGTGATCGCGGCATCCGGATTGTCTCCGATGGAACGCCGCCGCCCCTCGTTCCCGGCCAAGGACCGCGCGTTGGCATATCCAAAGCCGTGGACCTGCCATGGCGATGGTGGGTCGCCGGCAACCCGTGTGTCTCTGGAAAAAAACAACGCTGAGATGCTCGATGAGCATGTCCACCGACAGCTTTGGCAAGGATCCTATCCTTTGTGGTCAAGGCAGAGCATTCTCGCCTTTGGCCTCGCCCTGCAGCCAGCCGAGGAATGAGGCAATGGCGGGCTTGCCATCCGCCCCTGGAAGAGTCACGGCGTAGTAGGCAAACTCGGTGGGCCATGGCTGATCCAAGGCGACCACCAATCGGCCGCTGGCCACTTCCGACTGCACGTACACGTCACGTACCAGAGCAATCCCCTGCCCCGCTTCGGCGGCGCGGATCAACAACACATCATCATCGAACGCGACGCCTCGTTCGATACGGGGATCGTCCGCCACACCCAGTGCCTTGTACCAAAGTCGCCAATCGCTGCGATCGGAGTCCTGCAGAAGTGGGTACTTGAGGCAATCGATTGGCTTTCGGATCGCTTTGCCCTTGGCCAGCAAACCAGGGCTCGCTACCGGCAGGAGCACCGGCGAAGCAAGGTGACGCGAGACCAGGCCCGGGTACTCACCCAAGCCGTGACGAATCGCTATATCGATGCGGTCACGGCGCAGATCAACCAAGGCCGATGAAGCTTCAACACGCACCTCGATGTCCGGATGCTTTTCGGTGAAGCGGCCCAGCCGAGGCACCAACCAGGACGCAGCAAAACCGGGAACCGTGCTGATCGTCAGTGTCTGCCGTCCGTTGATCGCCTCCAGAACAGCCATGCTGTCCTGGATGGTATCGAAGGCGCGAAGCAAGGCTGGATACACCTGCGCGCCTGCTGGACTGAGCGCGACGCCATGCCGATTGCGGGCAAACAACGTGACGCCGGTACGCGCACTCAACAGTTTCAGCTGCTGGCTCACGGCACCCGGCGTAACCCCCATTACCTCGGCAGCTGCCTTGAGGCTGCCGTGACGACCGGTCTCCACGAATGCACGCAACGCCAACAACGGTAGGACAGCACCCATTGGTTCAATTTCCCGATCTTTCACGCTTGGAAGTGATGGGTCTCTGCTGCGCTTGTGCCCATCAAGTCGGGCCAGCATGGATCATTTCATCAAACGAGAAAAGCTGAATTAATCAATGCACGGCAGCCGGCGATCTGCGGCCTGAATGACAAGGACTGATCACCATGTGCATTCCGCTAGTAAATCCAACACTAAACCCACTGAGAGGCGTGAGGATAGCGCATCCCTTTTCCCGCCATCGCGTCGAGGCCGGTACGAACAAACATTAGAAAATCTGATGTTGTCGAGCAGATAAGATCGTTTTCCAGAGCTGACGACGCCCCATAGACTGCAAGCATTCCCCGTCGGCAGGACCAAAGCTTCCAACAGCAGGCGATCAGCTTGCGCCACCCCAGCAAACCATCAAAACCTAGCAGCGCGCACTGAAATTGCACTGGCGAGAAAACGCGCAGCGCAAGTTAAAACGCTCCGGTTTCAGATCAAGCGCAACAACCGCGTCCGCCAATTGCAGGGGTGAGCAGGGCAATCGAGCTCACAACCATGCGACCTCTCATGGCGGCCTGCAGCAACCCGCAGGCCCAACACCTGCTCCTCACTTTCGCCAGCTGCGCACCGGGTCTCCAGGTGGCTTCGGTGAACCGCATCCCAAAAATGACTACTTCATGCCCAGCCCAACACTTCATCTGTATACCGACAGCTCACCAAACGGCTTCAAGATAAGCATTGCGCTGGAAGAGCTCGAACTACCCTATCAGCTGCATCACGTGCGCATCGCCGAAGGCGAGCACCGGCGGCCGGAGTTTCTGAAGCTGCATCCTCACGCGCGCATTCCCGTGCTTGTGGACGAATCTGCTGGCATCACTGTCTTCGAGTCGGCTGCCATCCTGTTGTACCTGGCTGAAAAGAGCGGCCGCCTCCTTCCACAGCAACCGACGGCACGATGGGAAGCGATCACTTGGCTGATGTTCCATGCCGCCAGCGTTGGCCCGATCCTTGGCCAGCGTGTTCACTTCGAGATGTTTGCCGACGAAGCACTCCCGGTCGCGATTGAGCGCTACCGGCGCCTGAGCAACGAGTTCTTCGCGACCCTGGATCAGCGTCTGGCTGACCGGCCTTGGCTGGCCGGAGACGAATACTCCATCGCCGACATCGCCGGTTTTGGCTGGACGCATATCGCCCGTGTCATCGACCTGGACTTCAGCGCCTATCCGAACTTGAGCGATTGGCACGCCCGTGTCGCCGGACGACCCGCCGTACAGCGCGGCGTACTTGTCCCCGAACCGGCGACCGGCCCATGATCGAGAACCAGAAAGTGAGCGCATTGAACAACAGCATCGATATGCAGACAGCGCTCAAGGGAGCATCTGCTCCCGCGTTTGCGCAGCACCGTGGCTACCAGCGGATGTTCCGCCAAGACGCACTGAGCCTTGGAATCTTCCTGCCATTGCGCTTCTATCGTGGCGACATGCGGGTGTTGGCCGGGCAGTCGGAGATGGTTGCTCAACTGGATCGCGCTGGATTTGCTGCAGTCTGGGTACGCGACGTTCCCTTGTTCGATCCCTTGTTCGGTGATGCCGGGCAGGTCTTCGACCCATTTACCTACCTGGCATTCCTTGCGGCTCACACCGAGCACATTGCCCTGGCCACTGGCAGCGCCATTTTCTCGCTGCGGCATCCCATTGACCTGGCCAAGTCGGCAACCACAATTGACCAGCTGTCTGCTGGGCGCCTGGTCATGGGTATCGCTTCTGGCGACAGACCGGTGGAGTTTCCGGCGTATGGCATCGAGCACGCACAGCGTGCCGAGCGCTTTGCAGAGACCGTCAGCTACGTCCGCGAGTTGATGCAGCCGGGCATGTTGAGCATCAACTCGCCGCTGGGCAACGCGCAAGGCGTTGAGCTGTTACCCAAGCCGGTTGCCGGTGCGGTGCCCCTGCTGGTGACCGGGACCTCGCGGCAGTCGCTGCAATGGGTTGCCGAACATGCCGATGGTTGGTTGACCTATCCGGATGCCACCCACCACGCCGCTGGCCCCAAGCGCCTGGCCGAGAAGATACGCGCGTGGCGAGGTTTGATCGGCGATGGCGGCTTCCGCCCGCACGTCACCAACGAGTGGATCGATCTGGTGGAAGACCCCAATCATCCCAGAACGGCGATCGATGGCGGCTACACCTTGCGGACGGGCCGTAACGGCTTGATCGATCTGCTAGGTGAATGGCAGCGTGCAGGCGTCAACCATGCGGCCCTTGGAATCCAGTTCAGTCAGCGTCCGGCACAGGACGTCCTGCAGGAGCTGTCGGAGTACGTGCTTCCCCTGTTCCCTTCGCACGATTCGCCGGTACCGCCAGCGATTCGTTGGTAGCACTGTCATCGAGTTGCCGGATCACAGCGAGGTTTGCCGGCGCGTCCCGCCAGGAGCACATCCTGGCGGGAGGCGCGCTACACGGAGGAATGCCTACGGACTGGGCCCAGCAGGCAATCGTGAAATCACCACGGAAAGCATCGCAGCCGATGCGATAACCACCGCTTGCACGCAGCCACCTACTGCCACGTGGTCACGAGATCACATGCACCCTTCGCGAGCCTTCTGGAGCTTCAGCAAGATGCGAAGAAACGACTGGGGTGAAGCTATTGAGCAACGTGATACTGCTCATCACTCACCTGCTCCATCCACTCGACATTGCTGCCATCGAGCACGCCGGTGACCGCCAGATGGGTCATGGCCATTGTCGGCCCGGCACCGTGCCAGTGCTTGATGCCTGCCGGGCAGGTCATCACATCGCCCGGCCGGCTCTGCTGCACTGGCTTGCCTCATTCCTGGGCAAACCCCACCCCGGACATCACCACCAGGCGCTGCCCTGCCGGGTGCGTATGCCAGGCCGAACGCGCGCCAGGCTCGAAGGTGACCCAGGCGCCGGAGGCAGTGAGCGCAGGATCAGCATCCCACACCGGATCGATGCGTACGCGGCCGGTGAAATGCCCCGCACTGCCTGCGAGCGATGGCCGACTGCCAGCTTCAGAAACATGCTGCGTTACTGAAGCTGCGGATACCGGCACTTCCGTGATCGCGGCCATCGGCACAGCCACCGCAATGAGCCCAAGGCTCTTCAGTGAGTCCTGGATAGGTGTTCCTTGAAAGACTGGTCCTGCCATGGCGTTGGACGGTCGGGAAGCGTCCAGCAACCATCAGGATGATGGGCTGTCTGGTTTCCCATGGAAGATACGGGTGTCCTGAACTGATCCGCTTGATCAACAATGCCCGCCGGGCGGCGGGGCATGGCGGCACCAGCAGTGAAAGCCGCCAGCAGACCATGCGGCGCCTTCACTGCAGCGCTGGCCGTCAGGGCCAACGCTGCAGGCAACTATCGACTCGGCAAGCCGCCTCAGCCGCCCATGGTGGCGTTGTCGATCACGAAGCGATACTTGATGTCGCCCTTGAGCATGCGCTCGTAGGCTTCGTTGATCTCCTCGGCACGGATCAACTCGATATCCGCCACGATCTGGTGCTTCGCGCAGAAGTCCAGCATTTCCTGGGTTTCCGGAATGCCACCAATCATCGAGCCGGCCAGGGTGCGGCGCTTGGTGATCATGTTGAACACATTCGGCGACGGGTGTGGCGTCGCCGGCGCCCCCACCAGCACCATCGCACCGTCACGCTTGAGCAGTGCCAGGAAAGCATCCAGGTCGTGCGGCGCGGCAACGGTGTTGACGATCAGATCGAAGCGCTTGCCCTGCGCTGCCATCGCTGCAGCGTCACGCGATACCACCACTTCATCCGCGCCCAATGCCAAGGCAGCCTCGCGCTTGGACTCGGACGTGGTGAAGGCGATGACATGTGCGCCCATCGCATGGGCCAGCTTGATGCCCATATGGCCCAGACCGCCAATGCCGACCACGCCTACCGTCTTGCCGGGACCGGCATTCCAGTGCTTGAGCGGCGAATAAGTGGTGATGCCGGCGCACAGCAGGGGCGCCACTGCGGCCAGCTGGTCTTCGGGGTGGCCGATGCGCAGCACATAACGCTCATGAACCACGATTTCCTGCGAATAGCCGCCCAGCGTCCAACCCGGCACATCCGCGGTAGCACCGTTGTAGGTGCCGACCATGCCGTCACAGTAGTTTTCCAGCCCGGCATCGCAGTCTTCGCACTGCTTGCAGCTGTCGACGATGCAGCCGATACCCACCAGATCGCCGGGCTTGAAGCCACTCACGTGCGCGCCCACTGCGGCAACCCGGCCGACGATTTCATGGCCCGGCACGCAGGGGAACTGGGTACCCGCCCATTCGGCACGCACCTGGTGCAGGTCGGAATGGCAGATGCCGCAGTACGCGATGTCGATCTGCACATCGTGCGCCCCCGGCGCGCGGCGGCTGATGTCCATCGACTCCAACGGCTTGTCGGCGGCATAGGCGCCATAGGCTTTGACAGACATGGGAACTCCGGCGGTGTTTGGGGAAGGTGGCCATTGTCCACCGCGACGACTCGACTGATAAGGTAATCAATGCTTCTAGCCATTATTAGCTGACCTAATCAATAAGCCGTGCCACACTGCGGCCATGGCACGACGCAACCTCAATGATCTACTGGCCTTTGTCACCGTGGCGCGTGAAGGGAATTTCACCCGCGCGGGTGCGCTGCTGGGCGTCTCGCAGTCCGCGCTCAGCCAAGCCATCAAGGCATTGGAAGAGCGGCTGCAGATCCGCCTGCTCACCCGCACCACCCGCAGCGTCTCGCCCACTCCGGCAGGCGAGCGCCTGTTACTGGCCATCGGCAATCGCTTCGATGAGATCGAAGCGGAGCTGGATGCACTCACCGAGCTGCGCGACAAGCCGGCCGGCTCCCTGCGCCTGACCTGCGGTGACCACTCGTTGCAGACCATCCTGCTACCCAAGCTGTTGCCGTTGATGCACCGCTATCCCGACATCCGCATCGAGTTCGACGTCAGCTACGCGCTGCGCGACATCGTCGCCGATCGCTTCGACGCGGGTGTGCGGCTGGGTGAGAGCATCGACAAGGACATGATCGCCCTGCCGATCAGCCCCAAGGTGCGCATGGCCGCAGCCGCTTCACCGGCCTATTTCGACAAGCACCCGATCCCCAAGGCCCCTGCAGACCTGACCCGGCACAGTTGCATCAACATCCGCTTCGCCACCTCGGGCGGCTTGTACGTGTGGGAATTCGAGCGCAACGGCAGGCAGGTGAACGTGCGCGTCGAAAGCCAGGCGGTGTTCAATACCTCGCCGCCAATGGTACAGGCGGCGCTGGATGGCCTTGGTATCACCTTCCTGCCGGAGGAAGAGTTCGGTGATCACATCGAGCAAGGCAGACTGGTGCGTGTGCTGCAGAACTGGTGCCCGCCCTTCCCCGGCTATCACCTGTACTACCCCAGCCGCCGCCAGCATTCGGCTGCATTCGCACTGGTGGTGGATGCGCTGCGGATCTGAACCGCACCATCGCGCCCAACTGCTCGAAAGCTTGGCCCTGCATTGCGTGCGGCATCACCGACAATCCCTGCGATGGCGCTGGCCAGACGGTCAATTATTGAAGTCGGTAATCACGACACGGGCGATCGCTCCATCCTTCAATGACTCGAAGCCATCGTTGATCTGCGACAGCGCTATCTCCCTTGACACCAACTCCGCCAGATTGAAGCGGCCGGCCAGTGCCATTTCCGCGTAAAACGGGATATCACGTTTCAGGTTTGACGAGCCCATGTAAACCGTCTCGATCCGATTCTGGTTCAGTTGCAGGCTGAGGGCATGGAGCTCAACGCTCGTCGCTCCGTCACCTATCCCAACCAGATACAGCCCACCGCCCTTGGCAAGCATCTGCAGCCCTTGCTCGATCACTGCCCGGACACCGACGAAGTCGAACACATGGTCTGCGCCGCCCGGAAGCAAAGCTCTCACTGCCTGCACTGGATCGCGCTCGCGGGAGTTGATCACGTCGGTGGCGCCGAAACGTCTTGCGCGTTCAAGCTTTCCGTCGGCCACGTCGATTGCAATGATGCGCGACGCCCCGGCAAGCCGTGCCCCTCCAATACCGCTGAGTCCGACACCCCCGGCGCCGATGATGATCACCGTCTCACCATGCTGCACGCCAGCCGTATTGAGCACCGCGCCCGCTCCTGTGAGCACGCCACAGCCCAACAGCGCTGCGTGTGCAAAGGGCAGCGCTTTCGGAACCCGTGCAATCTGGTTCTCATGCGCCAGTACCTGTGCCGCGAAGCCGCCAAGGCCAAACCCCTGGTTGATCACACTCCCGCCACTGCTGCGCAGGCGGGCAGGCTCGGTATCCTCCCGCAATGTCGCTTCAGGCTGCAGGCACGCATGGGTATGGCCGGAAAGGCACTGCACGCATCTGCCACAGAACTGGATCAGGCTGGCGACGACATGATCGCCGGGGTTGAACTCCGACGCCTCCTCACCGAGCGCAATCACCACCCCGGCCACTTCATGCCCCAGCACTACCGGCGGCGCGTAGCCGATGCCGGCCCTGGCAAGCGTCAGGTCGCTATGGCAGAGCCCGGAGGCTTTGACTTCGATCAGAACCTCACGCCCCATGGGCTTGTCCAGTTCGATGTCCTGCACATCAAAACCTCCACCCACTGAACTCACTACGGATGCCTTCATTGAAGCTCTCTTCGGTTGAGATGCACGGTGCGTTGGGGTGGATAAGCACCACGCGAGCGTGGATGCCACGTTCCTGCCTACCAACGCCGGTCAAGGCCAGGTGGCAGTGCAGTAGCACCCGTCCATCCAGGCGCGCTTGCACGACAGACAGCAGCTGCAACGCACAGACATCGCGTGGCTGAATGCGCCCAGCCGGCATATGTCGCAACGCCTGCGAGTTGCGGGATACAGCGCTCGACCAGCGGGAATGCATCAAGCAGGCCGAGGACAAGCGTAGGGACATCTGACGTACCTGTAGTAGCCGGATATCGGCCAACCCTTGCCTAATCCTGTCTTCACGTCGACGCACGCGATGACAGGCCGCAACCGACATCGTTCAGCTCGCCAGATCTGGCCGCAGAGCGTTGTCGCGCATTTCCACCGCGTCGCGCGACGGCGTCACGCCGAACATCTTCCGGTACTCGCGGCTGAACTGCGAAGGGCTTTCGTAACCCACGGCGTAGGCGACGCTGGCTGCGCTAGACGGGTGCGCAGCCAATCTCCGCCGTGCCTCCTGCAGGCGCAAACGCTTCTGGTACTGCAAGGGGCTCATGCCGGTAGCTGCCAAAAAGTGACGGTGCAGCGAGGACAGACTCATACCAACGCGGCTGGCCAACAGCCCCACCTGCATCGGTTGCGCATATCCGACACGGATCTGATTGATCACGATACCAACCCGCGCAAGACGGCCGTTCGACAACGCGAACTGGCGCAGAACCGGTCCTTGCTCACCAAGCAATAACCGATACAGCAGTTCGCGCTCGAACAACGGTGCGAGCATCCCGATGTCAGACGGACTGTCCAGCAACCGGATCAAGCGAAGCAGCGGATCGAGCAATTCGGGACTTGGCACGCCCGCCACAACAGCGATCGGTGTCGGCGGATCATGCAATTGTTCGCTCATATCCAGTAACACCGTGGACAGGATCGCGGGATCCATGCATAAGGCGACGCCCAGAAACGGCCGCGCGGCGCCGGCCTGGAGTATCTCGCCCGCCACTTGCGTCTGCGCTGGCGCCACCACGTAGCGCGGCGCCGCCAGCTCGACGGGCGTCCCACCCAAGCTCAGGCGCGCTCGTCCCTGCGCAACAAGCAACAAGCAGATGCCCCGGACAGAGGCAGACATTGCACCGCCAGCATCCGAGCGTAGTAGCGTGACACGCGGTATGACCGTGCCGACGAAACCAGGCGCACCATGCCTGGCGATTGCTGCCTGCAGTTCCGTCAACAATGCCATTGCGTCAGCCTAGCGGGCATTCGGTGCAATGGAATGACCGGAACTGCCATTTCGACAATGGCGAGGACGACCGATGGCGGCTTATTGCGAGTCCCGTCGTTCAGTCAGTACAGCAACGGTGCTGACTGCCGTTCCGCACGCTCCACCTGGGTGTTCCGCTATGGACACCTGACTTAGGCGTTCAGCGCACCGGCGGCGCAGATCACCTGAGCGCCAGCTTGCCCTTGCTGTGGTGCCGTCTAACTAATTCTTCCAGATAGATGTCCAAAGCGGCACGAGCGTCTTCGGAGGTCTCCTTGTGCTTCAACGCCCAGCCCAGGCGATCCATCAACACCGGGTCGCGGCACTCATCCAGGCTGCTCTCATCCCATTGACGCGCCTTGCGGTAACGTTTTGCGCGCTCGGCCTGAGATAGCGGGGTATCGTAGAGCCGCGGTCGACCACGCCGTTTTGCAGGCACGGGCGTCGGCGTTGGTTCGACTTCATCCACAGCACCGTGATCATCACGCATTGTCTATTCCCCGCTGGTTCGCGCTCAATAATAAAGTGATTCATCACATTTTGCGCGATGTGCCGCCGCCGCTTGCGCCAGCACGGCAATGTTCGGGGAACACGCAGCGATCAAGCGTGCAATGTTGGTAATGAAACCAGCGATCCTGGTTTGCTAGCTCATGCCTGCGCACCTGAGCCGACTCCTGCACCTGGCCTGCGCCGACGTCCGCACAAAGTCCTGAAAAACAACGTCTGCCCCGCTGGTTTGCAACGCCAAGCAAGGGCGCAAACCAGATCCCGCCGGCGATGTGGCCATGGTCCGTAGTTCAGACTCGTCCTACGAAGCAAAGCCGTTGAATAGGACCCGTAGTGCTTACTTTGCTGACACTACACAAATAAAGTAACAGCAGGCGCAGGGCAACCCAATATCTCTTTGCTCCTTCATGCCATGCGCCGGCTGCCCACAGCGCGGCTGTCTGCTCTGTAGAGGTTCCTCCCGTTCAACAACTGAAGCCGATCCGCCATGAAGCCACTCAGCCTCCGCGTTGTTCTCGCGGACGATCACTCAGCCGTGCGTGCCGGCCTTCAGTACGTACTTACCAGCGCCGGCACGATTTCCGTTACAGGGTCAGCGCGCAATTCAACCGAGCTCATGGATGTACTGGCGCGCAGTCCCTGCGACGTGCTGATCTCTGACTACTCGATGCCAGGGGGACGCTACGGTGATGGCATCGCGCTGTTCAAGCTGGTCAAGAAGCGTTATCCCTCGATCAAGATCGTGGTGCTCACCATGCTGGAGAATCCAGGCATCGTGCACTCACTGCTGACGCTGGGCATTTCCTGCATCCTGAGCAAGACGGATTCGCTCAATCACCTCATGCCAGCCGTTCATGGCGCTTTCGCCAATGGACGCTATCTGTCACCTACCATCACCGAGATCGCCGGCGCTGTGACTTCCGGCAACTCCGGCGTGCAGACGCTCACCACCCGTGAACTGGAGGTCATCCGCTTCTTCGTCTCCGGCCTGACGGTCAACGAGATTGCCGAGCGGCTGAGTCGCAGCAAGAAGACCATCAGCACCCAAAAAGGGGCAGCCATGCTGAAGCTGGGACTGAAGCGCGATGTCGACCTGCTGAGATACGGCATTGAATCGGGCCTGGCCGACGCAGAGGCGGCTCCCTCCATCGCCCGTGCGTCGTAATCACTACCGCGTGCATCCGCCAGCTGCCAATCACTGTACCGCACACTGATAGCCCTCCCCTCCCTCCCCTTGCCGGAACCAATCCAGGAGTCAATTCCGAAATTCAAGGACTTACCAAAAGCAAGATATCTCTGCCTTATTGGGACCGGTCCTATGGCTGCGCCAGACCGCTTGACACAACATGAGCAAATTCCTTGTGCGGCGCCAACCTGGCGCTCGCATGCGTGCTTTGCTTTTGAGCTGCGGCTGAGAAAATACAAAGATGGACAAGAAAACCGCGGACGTCAGACGCCTCCTGATCGAATTTGCCCGGCTATCCACCGCCCAGAAAAATCAATTTCTGGAGACTCTCAATTTGTTCATGTACGCCTCACCACAGCGAAGGCGCAAGATCATGCTGCAGTGGGAGTCGGGAAAGGCTGGCCTGGACGTGGAATGAACCCGTCCGGATTCTAGCGCGAGCCACTTGCATTCATGCCTGACCCTCAACAGCCAGCGGTCTACGGTGCGCCCGGGGTGCCGCCAGAAGAAGTGACCAGACCGTTCTCCATCGCGTAACGCAAAAGATCCACATCTTTTTCAATCGATAGTTTCTCCATCGCGCTGGCCTTCTGCGTGCTGATGGTCTTCTTGCTGCGGTGCAGGCGCTCGGCAATCTCGTTCACCGTCAGACCCGACGCGTAGAGCCGCACCACTTCGGACTCGCGAATGCTCAACACCCCGGCCGGGTTGCGGCTGCGTCTGTTCAGCTCGATGCCCTGTACCACCTTGTCGATGGTGGGCGAGTAGTATTTGCCACCGCTCTGCGCTGCATGAACCGCCGGCACAAGATGCGTCAATGCGTCCGACTTGCTGACAATGCAGCTCACCCCTTGCGTCAGCAGGGTATGCAGTACCGCCGGGTTGTCGAGCATCGTAAGCACGACCAGCCTCACCTGCGGATAACGCCTGGCGATCATCCCGAAAAGCGCAATTCCATCGCCGAAATCGCCGGCCGGCATTGCGTAGTCGGAGACCACCACATCGCATGCCACGCTACCAAGCAGCGCCATCAGTTCGGTCGAATCGGAAGCGGTTCCCACCAGCTCAAGCGTGGCTATGGACGATAATTCGTACTTCACCCCGGCGATCATGCCCGGATGATCGTCAGCCAAGATCACCCTGATCCTGAAACCACTCATGGCGAGGTCTCCGTGAAGTGCGCTGGCAGCTGGCCAATCCAGGCTGGGGAGGCATCCCCTACCCTGCGAGGCACGTCTGGACAGAATTTATGTCACATCACGCCCAAAGACAAAGACTTGTGAACGAAGGAAAGACTCGCCTGCCGGTGTGAGCGTCCCCCTTTGGCCCCCATGCCGTGGCGCTGGCCAGTCATGGGAAGAACCCCCGTCCCATATCGCAGCAGGAGGGAAGCACAAACCGGTAGCACGGGTGCGAGCCTTGCGGTGCGCCCTGCCTACCGTCAAGTGAGCTTTCCACCGCAGGGCAACCGCGCGCTATCCCCAGTCCTGCGCAGGAAGCAGGGGCCGCTGCCGACACTGCCCGTGCCCAAGTCTCCGCGGACGTCTGAGCATCAGGAGTGTCCCGCCTTCGCACCGGCGTCCGACTCTACCAGCCTGCCCAGACCCGCACGCCAGCCCCATCGCCTGGCCAGAAAGTAAACCGGGTGCAAACAGCAGAGGCCGCAATCAGGTAAGAGCGTCTGGCTTACAGAAGCAGATCGTCCGCGGCGCTGTCATGGTGAGCAGACGCTTTCCGCATCGGATCAGTCCTGACGTGCGACGTACTGCAGGTAGTCCGCCTTGGGCATGGCACGACCATGCAGGTACCCCTGGGTGGTGTGGCAGCCCAGGCTGCGCACCATGTCCAGGTCCCGATAGGTTTCCACGCCCTCGACGACAACCGTGGCAACCATCTGCCGGGCCATGGCGATGGTGCTGGCCAACAGGCAGCGGGCATGGGCGTGATCGCGGGCTTCCACCAACATGCTGCGATTGATCTTCAGCTCGTTGAAGGGCACCTGCAGCAATCTGTCCAGAGACGAATCACCGCTGCCGAAATCGTCGATGGCGCAATTGAAACCCCGCAGCCGCAACTGGGTTACAGCGCCAGCGAGCGCGGGATTGCACCGCTCACCACCATCTTCCGTGATCTCGATAACCACCCGGCTCGGATCGACTCCCGCATGATAGGCATGATCAGCAACGCTCTGTGCCCAGTGAACGCCGCTAGCTACGCGTGCCGGAACATTCACTGCCATCAGCAAGGACGATGCTGAATCTTCGGCAGCGATGCAGTCGAACGCGCAGGACAGCATGTAGCTGGTCAGCGACTCCAACAATCCTTCGCGCTCGATTGCGGGAAGAAACCCCGCTGGTGCCAGTACCGAGCCATCTGCCCGGTGCCAACGCGCAAGGATCTCGGCACCACGCAGCACACCGGTGATTGCGCAATGCTGTGGTTGGAAATAGGGCTGGATCTGCTGATCCAGCAATGCACCACGCAGCTCCTCACGCGAGAACCGCTGTGTGGAGCACTGCACCGGAGCGGCGCCATGGACCGACATCGTCGGTTCGATCGCCGCAGCGATGATGCTACGAACCTGCTCTGCCTTCAGCGGCTTGCGCAGAGCGGCCGCCACGGTCAGCCCACGATGGCGTGCATACGCCGAGGCCGCGTTCAATATCCTGCTGGGCTGACTGCTCACGATCACCAGCCTGGCATTGCGGCAACGCTCGGCCAGCAGGTCGATCACCTGCAGCCCCGTGAGGTCGGTGATATCCAGATCGAGGACAATCAGATCCCAGCTTCGATCACGCAATGCGGCCACCGCCCGCGCACCATCCAGGGCCGAAATGACTTCAGACACCCCTGATTGACGCAACACCTTGACCATCGGAAGATGCTGCAGTTCGTTGCTGTCTACCACCAGCGCATTCTGGATCATCCGGGCTTCCGGTTGGGGTGATACGAACTGGGCAAGAGCGTTCATGGGCGATGTCTCCACGCCAGAAGCGGCGATATCAGGGAAAGGGCTGTTCTCGATGGAGTCATTCTTCCAGTGCGGCCGTCCGGCCTACATCGGCCCAGTCCTAATATTCGTCTTGCAAGCTTCAGACAACGCCCTGAAATCGGGCTTTTCACCACACCAACCGGCTGTTGCCCAACGTGAGTGGAATCTCAAATGGCTTCTGAACCAGGCATCGCAGGGAACGACACGCGCCCTCACACGCCCGCACGGACAAACGCCCTGAAACTCCTGAGCCGCCACCAACGCGCCCTGTTGTACGTCGGTGGCATCGTCACCACGCTGATCCTGGCCGCAGTGACGGTTGTGGTCATCCATTCGCAGATCAAGGACTACATCGCCGAACGGCATGCCGACCAGGGCAGCCGTCGCATCGCATTGCAGTCGCTGTTCGCGGTACGCGAGGGGGCGATACGCGTCACCACCGCACAGGAGGAGCACGCCTGGGAATCACGGCAGAAGCCTGACCCCGACCTTGTTCTCAGGTTTACCGATAGCCACGGTCGCATGACGATCCAGCGTTCCGCCAACTCTCCGCCCGTACTGGTTCTGGGAGATACGGATCGGGGCCGTTCGCTGGAGAGCCTTGCGCCCTACCTGAAGCTGGCCGATGAAGTCAGCCACCAGGCAGGCACCTTCGCCCGCGCATTGAACGCTTCCATCTACTTTTCCAGCCACGACCACAGCTTCCTCGGAGCAGGCCCTCTGCCGGACGCCAACCTGCTTGCCCGGCACAAGGGAGAATCCACCGCCGCTCTCATCCAGCGCTTTACGCCAGGCCAAGCCCCCACCGTCGGGGGCGAAGATATGCCGACGTCGACAGGCCCGGTTTGGTTGCCCATCGCCGATGATCCCCTCACCGGCAGGCCTTCGTTGTTGCTGCAACAGCGGGCGTTCGCAGACTCCGGGGCATTTGCGGTTTTCGTGGCCTCCTACCCTGTCGAACTGGTGACGACCTTGCTCGGCTCGACACAGACCGACGAGTTCTGGATGATCGCCGATCGCCGCGGGGATCTTCTGCTTGGCGCCGAACAACCCAACGTCCGCGCGATTGCCCAGCTCCCTGTCAGCCATTGGGCCGGCGCAGCACCCGCGGAAAAGCGCGACAGGTTCGAGAGGATGGACGGGCGATTTGTCGCCACCGATCCGGTTTCTCCGGCCAACGGCGGCTGGCAGCTGATCCACACTTTTTCCTGGCGGACGATCATTGCCGCATTGTGGCCAACCCTATTGGCTTATATCGGTGCAATGTTGCTGGCGATAGGGTTTGTCTGGGCCGTCCTGCTGCTGATTGAGCGGAAAGTGTTCCGCCCCGGCTATGTCCGCTCGGAACGAATTGTCGAGAGCGAGAACCTCAACCGGACGATGGTCGAGACTGCCCCTTTCGGTCAAGCGCTTCTGTCGGCTTCAACGGGCGAAGTGCTACTTAAGAATGCCGTCATGACCAGCTATGCGAACGCGCTGACCGAAACAGCGCGCCCGCTACACCTGGGTTTTCTTGACGCTTTTCATGAACATGATACGGCCAGCATCGCTTCCCCCGGCGTGGAACTGAGCGTCCTGACCCGCGAAGGAAACGAATGCGCGTTATTGGTAAGTGTGGTACCGACCAAGTACCAGGGACGCGACGTACTTTTATGCAACTTCACCGATATTACCCTGCGCAAGAAGGTTGAACAGGAACTGCAGAACGCCCGCGCCGCCTCCGAAGCAGCGAATGAAGCGAAATCGACTTTCCTGGCCATCATGAGCCATGAGATCCGCACACCGTTGAACGCCATCCTGGGCAACCTGGAGTTGCTGGAACGCACTTCGTTGACAGTCGAACAGCACAGTCGACTACATGCCGTCACCTCATCGTCCTCTGCCTTGCTGAATATCATTAATGACATTCTGGACTTCTCCAAGGTCGAGTCCGGACAGATGACGATCGAGTCGATACCTTTCGACCTGAAAGAAGTGACACAGCAGTGCATCGATATGTTCTCGCCGATGGCGCAGGCCAAAGGCCTGGGCCTGGATCTGATCGTTGGCGATGAAATCCAGCCACGCTACATGGGTGATCCCACACGCATCCGCCAGATACTCTTCAACCTGATCAGCAATGCGATCAAATTCACCGACGCAGGTGACGTGCTGGTCGAAGTCTACCTCCAGGATGACAACGCGATTGACTCGGCCATCGTCCTTGGCGTGAGCGATACCGGCATCGGCATGAGCGAAGCCCAGCAAACGGCCCTGTTCACGACGTTCTCCCAGGCCGACTCCACCATCGCGCGACGCTATGGCGGCAGCGGTCTGGGGCTGGCGCTGTGTCGACGCCTGGCAGAGCTGATGCACGGCAGCATCCAGGTCAAGAGTTCGCCAGGTAATGGCAGCACCTTCATCGTCACCTTGCCACTTGCAGGCACCGCGGCGGGCCTCTCCCAGGACGCATCCCCCACCCCGTCGGACCTCGTACAGACGGCCTCCCTGCATGTCCTGGTGGTTGACGACCATCCTGCCAATCGCAGGCTGCTGCAGCTTCAACTGGAAGCACTTGGCTGCAGCGCAAACACATTCGAAGACTGCGGCGCAGCAATTGCCACCTTCAATGACCAGTCCTACAACCTGATTCTGACTGACCTGAACATGCCTGACATGGATGGCTTCAGCTTCGCGAGCTGCCTGCGTAACCGCGGGGTTACCACCCCCATCGTCGCAGTCACCGCCCATGCCTCGGACCAGGACAGATCGCGCAGCAGGAAAGCGGGCATCAACGGCATCCTGATCAAGCCGGTTCTCCTGGAAGCGCTACGCGCAACACTCTCCCAACTTGGCAAGCCCCACGCACTACTACAAACCAACGAAAGTCAGTGGGACATTGCCACCGGCATGCTTCCAGCAGAGGTGCACGCCCCCCCTGCTGGCCTCGCTTCAGGATTCCATCAACGCAATCCGCCAAACCTTGGACTCAATCGGCGCGAATGGCCTGCAACCGAATAGCTTCGATCACCACACCGACATCATCGGCAAGCATCTGCATTCGCTGCGCGGCGCGTTCGCCTTCATCCACGAGGCGGACATCGCCCGGCAATGCGCAGCGATGGAAACGCTTTTGCAGCATCAACAGCTAGACCGACTCGAACAGGCACTTAGCGATCTTGATGCTGCGGCACATGCGGCACTTGAGCGCAGGCGAAAGAGCCCACCTCCCAAACACGACAACTAGAACCAGCAGAAAGTCGCCCAAGCAGCGCATAGTGGCACGGCACAACCCTGTCGAAGCCAACGTCATGCGCCAGGCTAACGGCACGCCTGATGAACCTTGTTGTCCCAGAGACTCGACATCTTGAAGTCGCGCTTCAACCCTGCCTTGGCATAAGCCCGGTCTCGCCCTTGCCGTACCACCTCACAGGCGTTCGCTCTTGACGGTGCTGAAGACCGTTGCCGCACTGGCCGAACAGCCGCCGCCGGCCTCGGCGCCTTCCCCCGCAATGGAGACCGAACCGCGTCCTTAGGCAGGACCACGGCCGCATCCTCGGCACCGGACGCAAAAGCCCTGCGTTCCAACTCAGCGCCTTCGCAGGCAGCCTGCTGATAGGAATACCCGTCCGCTGTCCGGCACTTGTAGACAAACGATTCAGCCCCGCCGGGTCCCTGGGCAAGCAGGCAACTCAACACGACATGGAGATAGGCTGCCACGACTGCGACTCCAACTGACTGACCCAGCCTCAACTTGCCACGCCGCCCCTGTGCGCGATGCAGGTTGGCGACGCAGCCCGGCGTCAGACTCGTCCGCGACAACGGTCAGGGGCAGGTTCGGCGGCCTTTCAGTGGCATCTCATGGAATGAAGAAATTTCTTCACAAATCGCTTGCGGTAAATGTGAAGCCCCGCTATTATTTCTTTCTCGGCAACGACGTAACAACGCAACACCGGGGCCATAGCTCAGCTGGGAGAGCGCCTGCATGGCATGCAGGAGGTCAGCGGTTCGATCCCGCTTGGCTCCACCAAATTCGGACATTAGGCCGTCTGAATTGTCGACAATTTGATGAGTATAACGCGTCCCCATCGTCTAGAGGCCTAGGACATCACCCTTTCACGGTGGCGACCGGGGTTCGAATCCCCGTGGGGACGCCATTCATCAGGTACAAACGGACCCAGCCGTATCGGGTCTTTTTTTATCGAAGCAATCTTCCCAAGAGATTGCACAGGAAGAAGAAAAATCTTCCAATTCGGTAAAAGACCGCTATAATGGCGGGCTAGCAACAACGTGGGGCCATAGCTCAGCTGGGAGAGCGCCTGCATGGCATGCAGGAGGTCAGCGGTTCGATCCCGCTTGGCTCCACCAATCCAGGCCTTAGGCCGTCTGGATCTACAATCTGAGATTTGAAGAATACGCGTCCCCATCGTCTAGAGGCCTAGGACATCACCCTTTCACGGTGGCGACCGGGGTTCGAATCCCCGTGGGGACGCCATTTCTAAAAAGCTCCGAGCAATCGGGGCTTTTTTCTTGCCCGCGATTTACAACGGCGCTGCCCTGCCCGCCCAGGCCGAACACAGCACCCAACCTCCAGCGAGTCCTTCATCGACAGCCAGCATCCCGCGCCAGCATACTTGAGCGCTATTTGGGCGCGGGCAATGGCAAGGATCAACCGATGAACATGAAAGCACTCGCCATCTTGTTGGCCGGAGCACTTCTAGCGTTCGCAGGGACGACGCTGCACGCCAACCACCTCTTTGCCGAACGCTCGCAAGCGCCCGACCCGAGCAAAGGCGAGATCATTGAGTTCAAGGTGAAAGGATCGGATCGCACGGTTTACATCACCAGCGGCGATCGCATGCAGCATTGGTCGATTCTCGGCGCCGGGATTCTATTGTTCCTGCTGGGCGCCAAGGGCGGCGCCCTGCAGCGAAACCGCGTACAGAACTAAGCCCGCAAGCAGCTGCATACCTTTGTGGGAACGAACGGCGTAAGCCGCGAATCCAGAAGGCGGCAGTGTGATGCCCGGATATCCCCACAATATTGCCGGCTTCGCGGCTTACGCCGCTCCCACATCGATGCTGCAGATCGAGGCTTCGCCAGCAGAGCCCTTGCCGAGCATGGCTCGGCACTACTGGACAGCACGCCGCAATTGGAACTGCCTGCCAAATTCCAGGCAAAGAAAAAGGCACCGCTGGGTGCCTGTTTTCTCTGGTGCCGAAGGGGGGACTCGAACCCCCACGCTTTTAAGGGCGGCGGATTTTGAATCCGCTGCGTCTACCGATTCCGCCACTTCGGCTTGCAGGAGCGGAATTATAGCGGAGCTTGTGGCGCTTGGGCAGGCCTTGGTGGAAAATATTTGTGTAATGCCAGTTTCGGCGACTGACTATACTTCTCCCGATCCAGATACAGGGGCAAACGATGGGCTCACTCGAAGGTACGAGGGTGCTGGTCGTGGAGAACGACGAGCTGAATGCCATGCTGCTGCAGATGCAGCTTGAGATGGAAGGCATGCTGGTGGGCGGCGTCGCTGCCACGGTCAGTGCTGCCTTGCAGATGATCGATGAGCTGCAGCCCCAGCTCGTGTTCCTGGACTATTGGCTGGCATGCAACGAGAACAGCAGCCCGGTTGCCGAACGTCTGAGGCAGCGCGGCATCCCGTTCCTGGTCGCCACCGGGATGGAAATCGATCAGCTGCCTGCAGTGTTCGATGCCGGCGTGAAGCTGTCCAAGCCTTACACCGGCAGCGATCTGAGCCAAGCACTGCAGCGTGCGCTTGCCCCGGCTTGAAGTTCCAGGTTTGTGTGGGCGACGTAAGCCGCGAAGCAGATGGATCATCGATCGGCACCGATGCCCTGAACTTCCACATTGCTAGCTTCGCGGCTTACGCCGCTCCCACGGGATTGATGGAGCTCTGCGGCAGCTGACTCAGCTGCCGCGTTTTGCCCTTGCGAATGCATCGGCCAACGCATTGTTGGCCGGCGCCGCAGACACTGCCGGTCGGCCACCGCCATTGCCTGGATTGCGTTGACCGCGCTGATCCCGATCACGCCCGCTACCCGCACCACGCCCCTGCCCTGCGCCGCGCTCGTCGCGCTCGGTTCTTTTGGCCGGGGCGGGCGTATCTTCAAGGCGTCGGGTCAAGGCGATGCGCTTGCGTGCAACGTCCACCTCCAGCACTTTGATCTTGACGATATCGCCCGCCTTGACCACATCGCGCGGATCCTTGACGAAGGTATCGGACAAGGCGGAGATATGGATCAGGCCGTCCTGGTGCACACCGATATCGACGAAGGCACCGAACGCGGCAACGTTACTGACAACGCCCTCCAGGATCATGCCTTCGCGCAGGTCCTTGATGTCCTCGATGCCCTCGGCGAAACGCGCGGCCTTGAACTCGGGACGCGGATCGCGGCCTGGCTTTTCCAATTCCTTGAGAATGTCACGCACGGTCGGCACACCAAACTTGTCGTCGGTGAACTGTTCGGCCTTCAGGCTACGCAGGTAACTGCCGTCGCCCAACATCGCCTTGATCGGCTTTGCAGCGGCAGCGACGATGCGCTCGACCACGGGATACGCTTCCGGGTGAACCGCAGAGGCATCAAGCGGCTCGTCGCCATCTGCAATCCGCAGGAAGCCGGCGCATTGTTCAAAGGTCTTGTCGCCCAGGCGCGGCACTTTCAGCAGGTCCTTGCGGCGCTTGAACGGGCCATTCTCATCGCGGTGACGGACAATATTCTCGGCAACCGTCGATGACAAACCCGATACGCGCGTCAACAGCGCGGCCGAGGCGGTGTTGACGAACACGCCGACGGCATTGACGCAGTCCTCGACGCGCGCATCCAGCGCCTTGGCCAGACGGAACTGGTCGACGTCGTGCTGGTACTGGCCAACACCAATGGCCTTGGGCTCGATCTTGACCAGTTCGGCCAGTGGATCCTGCAGGCGGCGCGCAATCGACACTGCACCACGCAGCGAGACATCCAGGTCCGGGAATTCCTTGGCGGCAAACTCGGAGGCCGAATACACCGAGGCACCGGCCTCGCTGACCACCACCTTCTGCAGCTTGGGATTGGCACAGGCGGCGATTGCCTCGCCGGCCAGCTTGTCGGTTTCGCGACTGGCTGTACCGTTGCCGATCGCGATCAACTCGACATTGTGCTTGATGCACAGCTGCTTGATCGTCTGCAGCGACTGCTCCCACTGCCGGCGCGGCTCGTGCGGGTACACCGTCTCGGTGGCCAGCAGCTTGCCGGTGGCATCGACGACGGCGATCTTGCAGCCGGTGCGGATGCCCGGATCCAGTCCAAGCACTGCCTTGGGACCGGCCGGCGCTGCCAGCATCAGATCCTTCAGGTTGTCGCCGAACACCGCAATCGCCTCAGCCTCGGCTTTTTCGCGGGCCTGGTTGAACAGGTCCAGCAGCAGGTGCATATGCAGTTTGGCGCGCCAGGTCAGGCGGCAGGCGTCCAACAACCAGCGATCGGCCGGGCGCTCTTTGTTGGCGATGCCTGCGTTGAGCGCTACCCGACCTTCCGCATACTGGTGGCCGGCTTCGGCGTCGCTGCCCGGGTCCAGTTCGAGGAAGATGAACTCCTCGCGGCGCGCGCGGAACAAGGCCAGCAGGCGGTGCGAAGGAATCTTCGCCAATGCCTCGGCATGATCGAAGTAGTCGCGGTACTTGGCGCCTTCGGCCTCCTTGCCCTCGGCAACGCGGGCACGGATGATGCCGTTCCCAGCCAGCCAGTTGCGCAATTCGCCAACCAATGCAGCGTCTTCACCCCAGCGCTCCATCAGGATGGCGCGTGCACCTTCCAGTGCCGCCTTGGTATCAGCAACGCCCTTTTCCGCATTTACAAAACCGGCGGCGAAGACCTGTGGGTCCAACATGGGATCGCCGAGCAGGCCATCGGCCAGCGGCTCCAGGCCCGCCTCGCGGGCAATCTGAGCACGGGTGCGGCGCTTCTGCTTGTAGGGCAGATACAGGTCTTCCAGACGCGACTTGGTGTCGGCGCCCATGATCTGCTCACGCAGCACATCGGTCAGCTTGCCTTGTTCATCGATGCTGGACAGCACGGCGCGGCGACGATCTTCGAGTTCGCGCAGGTAGGTCAAACGACTTTCGAGATTACGCAGCTGGGTATCGTCCAGGCCGCCAGTCACTTCCTTGCGGTAGCGGGCGATGAACGGAACGCTGGCGCCCTCATCCAGCAGCGCGATGGCCGCCTTGGCCTGAGTGGCTTGTGCGCCGATCTCGTCGGCGATTGTCTGCGCGATCTGCTGCGCGAGCTTGGTGTCTTGCATTGCCGGTGCGGTAGCCACGGTGACGGAAGCTGCCATTCTGGCAATGCGCGCGCCCGGGGGAAAGCCGTTGACAGCACGCGCCGGACCTGTCGCCCGGCGGCGCGCACGCCTGAATACTCAGGCCAGATGCTGATACAGCCGTTGGCTTGCGACGTCGTCACGCAGATCTTCCAGCACCATGACCCGCATCGAGCCCCTGCCGGAGACGTTCATCGTCCGTTCTACGTAAATTTCCGGGCCATGCTCGGTATCTGCGCGGGTTTTGCTGAAGCCGTACGGCACCACACCCTTATCGCCATCCTTGCTGCCACCGATATAAAGAACAACTGCCATGGTGGTTCGTGCTCCTGTTGGATCTGTAACAGGTGCAACGATACGTGGTGGCGCGTTACAGAGATGTACACGAAAGGTTGTCATTTGATGTCAGCGCTTGCCGCGGACATGAATGTCGTCCTTCCTCAGCCACGTCCAGGCCACCAACCGTGGCCATGCATGGCGTAATGATCCGCCGCGCGCTCGAACGGATTACGCACACTGACACCGCCACACAACAGGTAAACCGGCAGGAACAGCGGACCCAGCACCAGATACTGGAAAACATGCGCACGTTCATGGTCGCCCAGGCGAACGCGCGGATGCAGGCAACGGCCCGCGCGATGCTCGTAGGTCAGGCACAGGCCGTCCAGATCGTCGCCAGTGTGCAGAATCACCATGCCGAAGGTGATCGCACCACCGGGCCCCCATGGCCAACGTCGGAACACCAACGCGCACTCCCTGTGGCTCCAATACGGACGCGCACCGGCAATGCTACCCAGCGCACCGCCGATCAAACCGACCAAGGTATTGGGCGAGGTCCACACGCCGCCCAGTATGCGCAGCCACATTGGCACCATTGCGAGCTGCACCTGGCTCAGGTTCGCAGCGCGGTTGTGGTATGTGGCACGTGCATGTCAGCCGGCCGGCGCACGCAGGCGCCGCAGCTGCTGCAGGAACCACGCTGAGGCATCCTGCTCCGGGACGCCGTTGCAGGATACCTTGTAGGCCTTGCCGCTCATGCTGCTGCGACTGGCCGCGCGCTCGATGAACTGCTCGCTGCTGTCCACCAGGTCACGCTTGAGCAGGTAGTCATATTTCCGCTGCAGATGACCGCGTGCAGCCACGGCGTCATACCAGCTGCCATTGCGCTGAAAGCGGCAGCCGGAGTTTTCCAGCGCCTGCATCAGGCCGTTGATCTCGCGTTGGGTTGCCGCACTGGGCGCAGCATCTGCCGGCAGCATGACCACGGCGAGGCTTGCAGCCATCAGGAAATTACGGATCAGCTTCATGCGCGCTCACTCAACCAGTCATTGATGGCGCCAGGCACCTCGCGCTGGGCACGCCCCGACACATAGATGCCGATGTGGCCACCGCGGAAACCCAGCTCGGTGTAGTCCTTGCTGCCGACCTGCGCCCGCATCGCCTTGGATGCAGCCGGCGGCACCAGGTGGTCCTGCTCGGCATAGATGTTCAGGATTGGCATCTGCACCTGCGCCAGATCCACGGCCTCGTCACCGATGCGGATGCTGCCGTTGACCAGGCCATTGGCTTGATAGAACTGCTTGACGAACTCCCGGAACGTCTCGCCGGCCAGATCGGGGGAATCGAAGATCCACTTCTCCATGCGCAGGAAGTCTTCGAGCGCCTGTTTGTCGTCGAGGATATCCATCAAGCCCACATACTTCTGCACGTTCAAGCGGAATGGCTTGAGCATCAGGTAGCTGGCGTTCATCAGATCGGCCGGGATATTGCCCAGGGTATCGACGAACAGATCCACATCCACGTGCCGGGCCCAGTGCGACAGCATGTTGTCCGCGGTGTGGAAGTCGACTGGCGTGACCATGCTGATCAGGTTCTGTACCTTGTGGGGACGCAGGGCGCTGTAGCACAGCGCGAATACGCCACCCTGGCAGATGCCAAGCAGGTTGACTGGCGCCCCCCCACGCTGCGAACGCAGGTGATCGACCGCACCGTCGATATAGCGCAGCAGATAGTCCTCCAGGGTCAGGAAGCGCTCCGAACGATCCGGGTAACCCCAGTCCAGCACGTATACATCCTGGCCGAGCGCCAGCAGTTTCTGTACCAACGAACGACCATCCTGCAGGTCGACCATGTAGGGCCGGTTGACCAGGGCATAGACAATCAACAGCGGCGGTTTGCGGGTATCGGCTTTATCGCTGACGAAGCGATACAGCTTCACCTTGCCGTCACTCCACACTTCCTGGCGCTCGGTGACGCCATAGTCCACGTCTTCAACGCCCGGTAGCAGCTTCAAGCCATCGACCAGCTTGCGCTGCCATTGCAGGGCCTCCTGCAGCAGGTCGTCATTGCCAAAACCCAGCGGACCCTTCACTTGGCACTCCTACGCCGTGCCGGCGCTGCTCTCGAGCTGGCAGCGGCCACGGACTTCCTGGCTGCGACCTTCTTCACCACAGCCTTCTTCGCTACCGACGTCTTGGCCGCAGGCTTCCTGGCAGATTTTCCGGCAGCGTTCCCGATAACCGGTTTTGAGGCCTTTGTTGCCGCCGGCTGCGGAGCACGCTTGATCGGTTTGGCAGCTGGCTTGGCCGTCGATGGCGCCGCCGACTTGGCCGTTGCCGCGGAAGGAGCCACCTGCTGAGTAGCAGCAATCAAACGTCGTACCTGCCGCTCGAGCTCGGCGATGCGGCGGTGTGCCGCATCCATTTCAGTACGGGTTGGCACACCCATCGCATCGCAGGCCCGTTCCAGCTCGCTCTGCGAGGCGGCGCGCAAACGCATCTGGGCATTGGCCAACTCGCCGTAGATGCGTTGGAAATCTTCGGAGAGCGCCACCTTTGCATAGGCTTCCTCAGCGGCATCGATCCATAGATCGAACATCGCACGCGCACTGGTCAGCTGGCTGCCGGGAACTTCGTGCTCTGCCAGCTTGGCCTCGAAGCGCTTGAAGGCATCGTCCAGAACGCTGCGGATCGTATCCACATAAGCTTCGGCACGCGCCTGGTATTCCTGCTGGATCTTCAGCAAAGCCTGCCAGCGCGCCTGGTGCTCGCGAGCCGGGCCAAATGCCGGTGCGTTCAACCAATCACCACCGCGAAAGCCGCTTTGCGCGGCCTTGGCGAACTCGCGCAACCAGGGTTGATCATTCAGTGCATTGCCTCCGCGTGCAGCGCCCAACATCCACTGCAGCAGATCATCGCCCTGCCCCGCCTGCACGGCTTCACGCCAAGCGCCGGCAACTTCCGCCGCCGAGGTGTCCTTGCCGGCAAAGCGCGCGGCGACCTGCTGCATCATGCCCAGCCAGTCGCCAGCCTGATGTTGGAAGCGCGCGCCCAGCGCCTGCACTTCCGCAGGGGTGTCCGTGCTGACCAGCCGGGTCCACTGGGCAATGCTTTCACGCCAGGGAAAATCGCTGCCTGCGGCTGCACCCGGGCCTTGCATGGCCTGTGACCATGCGTCCCAGTAGCCGCGCATGCTGGCTTCAAAATCCGCGTTGTCGTTGCTGCCTGGCGCCGCCATTGCCTTACTCCCGGGATACCGGCTGATGATAGCAATGCGACCGGGCTACCGGCGTCAGGGCTTGGGAATCCGCAGCGTCTTGCTGATCATCAAAGAGCCCGACAGCGCGAACAACAGGACCAGCGGATGCAGCTGCCACGGACCCAGCTGCCAGCTGCCACCCCATAGCAGGGGGCCGATCGCATTGAAATGCGCCGCCAGCGCCAACACGATCACCAGCGCCAGGCTGGTAGGGATCGGCGTACCTTCAAAATACGGCACCTTGTCCGATTCGCCGGCAATCTCTTCGGCAGTCACGTTGTAGCGCGCCAGACGGCTGACGCCGCAGCAGACGAAATAGCTGAGCACCAGCCAATCCCAGCCACCCTGCATACCACAGGCATAGGCCAGCGCCGCTGGCGCCACGCCGAAGGAAATGATGTCTGCCAGCGAGTCCAGCTCGCGCCCCAGGGTTGACGAGGATTGCCGCCAACGCGCCACCCGGCCATCCAGCGCATCAAAAATGAACGCCAGCGGGATCAAGGCCATGCCAAACATCAGGAAGCCGCGCTGACCGTCCTGCAGGAAGCGCATTGCCGCGAACACCGCACCGGTGCCGCAGAACGCGTTGCCGAGGGTGAACCAATCCGCAAGCTGGAACTCACGGAGCATCGAGAAATGGCGTTTCATGGGAACTCGCGGTGCATGGACCCCAACAGGGTACCGCGCGCGCCTGAATGATGGGCAGTACCCGCGCCAAGCCGCCCGGACGTGAGGTTCCCAAAGATCGCCGGGATCGCTAAGGTGCCGCAGGACCCAGCCATCGCCACGTCTCAACCACCCACATGGACACAGACGAGATGCTGGATACCCCAACCCTGGCCGCGCAATTGCGGTAGCCCCATGGCGATGCCGCGCCTGCCGTCGCCGACTCGATGAACCGCAGCAACGCTGGGCTCAACCACGCTGCCATCGATGCGCTGGCGGTACGGCCGGAAGAGTTCGTGCTGGAGATCGGCCCCGGCAACGCGGCCTTCGCGCCGGCGCTTCTGGAAGCGCCGGGCAGCCGCTACCTCGGCATCGAACTGTCGCTGGAAATGGTCCATGCGGGCAATGCCAGGCTCATCGAGGCAGGTTTGGCCGACCGAGCGGCCTTGCAGCTCGGTGATGCCAATGCGCTTGCGCAGGACGATGCCACTGTCGACGCCGTGCTGGCGGTCAACACCAGCTACTTCTGGCCCGTCCTGCTGCCGGTACTGGGCGAATTTGCGCGCGTGCTGCGCCCGGGCGGCAGGCTATGCCTCGCCTTCGGCGACCCGGTGTTCATGCGCACATTGCCTTTCACTGCACATGGCTTCCACCTGTACAGCCGCGACGAGTTTCAACAGGCCCTGCACGCGTCCGGACGATTCACTCGCCCGTCTTGGCACACCCATCAGGAAACCGGCACCAGCAACGATGGCCGGCAGCTGCGGAAGCACTTCCACATACTGCTCGCCCAGCGTCGATGAGCGCCTACAGCCGGGTATAGCTCCAGGACTGCATACGCCCATCGCGGTAAGGCATCACGCCATGGAACGGGCGCGGGTCATCGTCAAATACCAACGGCAGGAAGTGGCGGTCGCCCTCCCATAGCGGCAAGGATTCCAGCTGATCCAACGCCACCCATTCCAACGTGCCTTCCCGATTAACCTCCATCGGCGTGCCGGTGTAGTCGTCGATGACGAAGATGAAGGCAAACCAGTCCTCACCATTCTTGCCGAAACCGGGCCAGCTGATGCTGCCGCGCAAGCGCGTCGTGCCGCATTCGATACCCGCCTCTTCAAGGATTTCACGATGCATGCAGGCGAGGATGTCCTCGTCGGCTTCCATCTTGCCGCCCAGCCCGTTGTACTTGCCCAGGTGCATGTCACCGGGACGGGTATTGCGGTGAATCATCAAGGCCTTGCTGCCGTCGGCAGACAGCACATAGCCGAGCGTGGCCATAATCGGGGTATACGGCATAGCGACAACCGGAACCAGAGGGGCGTGCAGTATGCCCGATGCGCACGCCGCGCCTCAGCTCGGCAGTACATCCATGCGTCGCATAGGTACGACGGTCTCGTCGACACGGCGGAGCGTGGCAATGCTGTGACCGCGTTCAGCCAGGTATTCCAGCCATTTCCCAAGGAAGGTGTTCATGCGCATGCGGTGGCTGATCAGCGCTTCCGGCGGTGGATACATGCCCATCACATCCTGCCAGCGCCGGCCCACATAGCAGTGCGTGGTCTCGGCTTGGCGTGCATCACGGTAAAGACGCACGAACGCCGATGGATCCGGCTCACCGGTGACCGGATCGCACAGGTCATAGGTCAGGCGCAGTTCCACCGTGTAGCGGTGGCATTCGATCACATCCAGGCGCAGGTCCAGACCATCGCCGATGCTGGAAAGGTGGCTGCCGACATGCAGCCGATCCGGCGCGAACAGGCGCATCAGATGATCATGGTTTTCCGCATACAAACCCATCAGCCAGCCGAGCCGGCTGAGCCTGGGGATGCGATCGATGCGGGAGAGTGCGCCTGCCATGGAGCCGATCCTACACGCCGAGGCGTGCAGGTGGCATCACCGGTAGTGCCGAGCCATGCTCGGCAAGGGCTCCACCGGCAGCCCCGAAATATCTCGGCAGCGGCATCAGCCGCGAGACTGGCCTCACTGAAACCACAGCACCGCCTACCGCTCTGGTGAACCACCAGCTTCGCGGCTGATGCCGCTGCCACAAGCCAAACCATGGTCAATCAAGGGTTACCGGTAATGCCCCTGCCGAGCATGGCTCGGCACTACCGTTGGTTGTTCCGGCGCCCTTTGGCTTAGAACATCTCCCGCTGCAGGCTCAGGGTGCTCAGGACCTTGCTGGAGATCTCTTCGATGGAGGTGTGTGTGGTGCTCAGGGTCGGGATGCGCTCCATGCGGAACATGGTCTCGGCAGCGGTGACCTCGCGCTTGCAGGTTTCGAAGCTGGCATAGCGCGAATTCGGGCGCCGCTCCTGGCGGATCTGCTGCAGGCGCTCGGGGTCGATGGTCAGCCCGAACAGCTTGTTGCGATACGGACGCAGGCGTGGCGGCAGGCGATCCTGCTCGAGGTCTTCCTCGGTCAAGGGGTAGTTGGCCGCGCGGATGCCGTAGTGCAGCGCCAGGTAGATACAGGTCGGAGTCTTGCCGGCGCGCGACACCGCAACCAACACCACATCGGCCTCGTCATAGTTCACGGCGATGCCGTCGTCGTGGCTGAGCGCAAAATTCATCGCGTTGATGCGGCGATGGTAGGTATCGAAGTCGACCATGCCGTGCGCCTGCCCCACCTTGGAGTGGCGCGCGGAACTGAGCTCCTGTTCCAGCGGCCCGATGAATGGGGCAAAGACATCCAGCACCAGGGCCCCGCTCTCCTCCAGGATCAAGCCGAGGCTGGAATCCACGCAGGAACTGATGACGATCGGACGCACCTGGTAACGCTCGCCGGCGGCCCGGATGCGCGCCGCCGCCTCGTGCGCCTTGTCGGCATCGTCCACGAACGACATGCGATCAGTCACGAAACTGAAGCCATTGAACTGCGTCAGCAGACTGTGGCCAACGGTCTCGGCGGTGATGCCGGTACCGTCGGAAACATAGAAAACCGGCCGGATTGCCGTCATGAAAGCTCCCTTCAGAGTGTGAACCTGACCACAGGTCAAGCGTGATGACCTAGCCTGTCCCGAAAAAGACAAGCACAAGACAAAGTATTGTCACAAGCTTGTGCGGCTTCGGTGTGCACTGCATCATATTGGCTTCTTCCTACGGACGTGGCCATCCCAAGCCCGCCACGGGCGATGGCCTCAACGGAGCATCGCGCTTGAACGAGAATATCCTGTGGTTGCATGAGCTGCGCTTGGCCGACCTGGCCCGCGTAGGTGGCAAGAACTCCTCGCTCGGGGAGATGATCGGCAATCTTGCCGGTCTTGGGGTGTCCGTCCCCGGTGGTTATGCCACCACCTCCGAGGCGTTCAAGGACTTCATCGCCCATAACGACCTGTCCAAGCGCATTTTCGACAAGCTGGCCACGCTGGACGTGGAAGATGTCGCTGCCCTCACCGTTGCCGGCAAGGAAATCCGCGGCTGGGTAATCGACGCCCCGCTGCAGCCGCAGCTGGACAAGGACATCCGCGAAGCCTACGCAAAGCTGAGCGCCGAGAACGGCGGCGGTGACATCGCCGTTGCCGTGCGCTCCTCGGCAACCGCCGAAGATCTGCCGGACGCTTCGTTTGCCGGCCAGCAGGAAACCTTCCTCAACGTGACCGGTGCCGACGATGTCGTGCACAAGGTCAAGGAAGTGTTTGCCTCGCTGTACAACGACCGCGCCATCGCCTACCGCGTGCACCACGGCTTCAAGCACGAAGACGTGTTCCTGTCCGCTGGCGTGCAGCTGATGGTGCGCTCGGGCGTCGGCTCCTCCGGCGTGCTGTTCACCCTGGACACCGAGTCCGGCTTCCGCGACGTGGTGTTTGTCACCTCCTCGGTCGGCCTGGGCGAAATGGTCGTGCAGGGCGCGGTCAATCCGGACGAGTTCTACGTCTACAAGCCCAGCCTGCATGCCGGCAAGCCGGCGATCCTGCGCCGCTCGCTGGGCTCCAAGGCGATCCGCATGGTCTATTCGGACGTCCCGGGCGAGCGCGTCAAGATCGAGGACACCCCGGTCGAGGTGCGCAATACCTTCTCGATCAGCGATGAGGACGTGCAGGAACTGTCCAAGCAGGCGCTGGTCATCGAAAAGCATTACGGCCGCCCGATGGATATCGAGTGGGCCAAGGACGGCGTCAGCGGCAAGCTGTTCATCGTCCAGGCACGCCCGGAAACCGTGAAGTCGCGCGCCAAGGCCACCCAGATGGAGCGCTACGCGCTGCAGGGCAAGGGTGAAGTGATCGCTGAAGGCCGTGCCGTCGGCGCCAAGATTGGTGCTGGCGTGGCCCGCGTGGTCAAGTCGCTGGACGACATGGCCCGCGTGCAGCCGGGCGACGTGCTGATCGCCGACATGACCGACCCCGATTGGGAGCCGGTGATGAAGCGTGCCTCGGCCATCGTCACCAACCGTGGCGGCCGCACCTGCCACGCCGCCATCATCGCCCGTGAGTTGGGCGTGCCGGCCGTGGTCGGCTCGGGCAATGCGACCCAGGTGATCCAGGACGGCCAGGAAGTGACCGTCAGCTGCGCCGAAGGCGACACCGGCTTCATCTACGCCGGCAAGCTGGACTTCGAACGCAACACCACCGATCTGGGCAACATGCCGCCGGCACCGTTGAAGATCATGATGAACGTCGCCAACCCGGAACGTGCCTTCGACTTCGGCCAGCTGCCGAACGCCGGCATCGGCCTGGCCCGCCTGGAAATGATCATCGCCAGCCACATCGGCATTCACCCGAACGCGCTGCTGGAATACGACCGCCAGGACGCCGCCACCAAGAAGAAGATCGACGAGAAGATTGCCGGCTACAAGGATCCGGTGAGCTTCTATGTTGACCGTCTGGCCGAAGGCATCGCCACCTTGACCGCCTCGGTCGCACCGAACCCGGTGATCGTGCGCCTGTCGGACTTCAAGTCCAACGAGTACGCCAACCTGATCGGCGGCAGCAATTACGAGCCACACGAAGAGAACCCGATGATCGGCTTCCGCGGCGCCAGCCGTTACGTCGACCCGAGCTTCTCCAAGGCCTTCGCACTGGAATGCCAGGCCGTGTTGCGCGTGCGCAACGAAATGGGCCTGGAGAACCTTTGGGTGATGATCCCGTTCGTGCGCACCCTGGAAGAAGGCCGCAAGGTGGTGGAAGTACTCGCCGCCAACGGCCTGAAGCAGGGCGAGAACGGCCTGAAGATCATCATGATGTGCGAAGTGCCGTCCAACGCACTGCTGGCCGATGAGTTCCTGGAAATCTTCGACGGCTTCTCGATCGGTTCCAACGACCTGACCCAGCTCACCCTGGGCCTGGACCGCGATTCCTCGATCGTCGCGCACCTGTTCGACGAGCGGAACCCGGCGGTGAAGAAGCTGCTGTCGATGGCCATCAAGAGCGCACGCGCCAAGGGCAAGTACGTCGGCATCTGCGGCCAGGGCCCGTCCGACCATCCGGATCTGGCCGAGTGGCTGATGCAGGAAGGCATCGAGTCGGTGTCACTGAACCCGGACACCGTGGTCGACACCTGGCTGCGCCTGGCCAAGCTGAAGGCCAATAGCTGATCCAGCGCTGCATGCCTGAAAACAGAACCCCGCTTCGGCGGGGTTTTGTTTGCCTGCAAGATGGCGATGGTTTCGGCAGTTTTGTGGGAGCGGCGTAAGCCGCGAAGCTGGCAGCCTTTGAAGGCCCAAAAGCCAACCCCTCCCCAACCCCTCCCCTTGCCTGCGCCAAAGGGAGGGAGCAGTGCTGCAGGAGCGGCGTCAGCCGCGAAGCCACAGATCAGTCAGGTCGCAGGTGCTGGTGATTTCAGCATTGCCAGCTTCGCGGTTTACACCGCTCCCACAAAGAAACGCTAGCGGCTCACGCCAACTCCGCCGCCGCTGCCACCACATCGGCATCACTGGGTAACACCAGCAAGGCCGCACCAGCCAACGGTGTATAGGTATCCACACCGGTCACTCGGCGCAACGGCACCTGCCCATGGCCGGCTTCGACCAGGGCGGTGATCACGCCCTCGCCCACGCCGGCGCTCTGGCGGCCTTCGTCGAGCACGATGATGCGCTTCGCGCCCCTGGCCTGCTCAGCGATATAGCCGGCATTGAGCGGCACCAGCCAGCGCAGATCCACCACCCGCACCTTCCATCCGTGCTGCTGCTCGATGGTCCTAGCAGCACGCAGCGCCATCGGCACGCCATTGCCGTAGCTGATGATCAACAGATCATCATTGCCTTCGCCGTAAACCCTGCCCTCGCCCAGCGTCAGCGCCTGATCCGGCGCCGGATACGGGAACAGCCATTGCCCGTCACCTGCGGCATGCAGATCCTTGGTCATGTACAGCGCGATCGGCTCCAGGAACACGCAGACCCGACCATCAACCTTTGCCAGCGCAGCAAGCGTACGCAGCATCTCTGCGGCATCATCACCACGCGATGGGCAACCAACCACCAGTCCCGGGATGTCGCGGATGGCAGCGATCGAGTTGTCGTTATGGAAGTGGCCACCAAAGCCCTTCTGATAACCGAGCCCGGCGATGCGGATCAGCATCGGGTTGCGGTACTGGTCATTGGAGAAGAACTGCAGTGAACAGGCCTCGCCACGCACCTGGTCGGCGGCATTGTGCAGGTAGGCCAGGTACTGGATTTCCGGCAGCGGCAACATGCCCATGTTGGCGAAGCCCTGGGCCATGCCCAGGATCATGGTCTCGTCGAGCAGGGTATTGAACACGCGGCGCGGACCGAAAGCCTTCTGCAGACCCTTGGTTACCGTGTAAACGCCGCCCTTCTGCGCCACGTCCTCACCAAACAACAAGGTCTCGGGGTACTTGGCGAACAGATCGTGCAGGGCCTGGTTGATCTGCACTGCCAGATGCTTGCCTGGCTGATTCTCGGGCAGACCGGCCTCGCTGCCGAACACCTGCAGGCGTCGCTCGCTGTAATCCGCGCGCGTCGCCTCGGCCTGCACCTTGTCTGGTGTGTACGGCGCCAGCGGCGCGATCACATCCTGCAGCGCGGTCAGGCGTGGGCGTTTGTCGGCATCTTCGGCCGCAGCGAAACAACGCTGGCGGGTGTGTTCGTACAGGGCCAGCACTTCAGCCTTGTCCATCAGCCCGGATTCCACCGCCACCTGCGCCGAACGCAGCAGAGGATCGCCAGCCTCCACCGCGCACAATTCTTCCAATGCGCGCCATTCAATCTCGAAGTCGGTGCCGGCATGGCCCATCAGCCGGGTGGTGCGCAGGTGCAGGAAGGTCGGTCGCCGTGTACGCCGGCAATGCTCAACCGCGCGCTGTACGTCGGCGTAACCGTTGACCAGATCCAGACCGTCGGCATGGAAGTAGTCCAGCCCCGGGCGATGCCGGAAGCTCTCGGCGATCCAGCCTTCCGGGGTCTTCACCGAGATGCCGATGCCATTGTCTTCGCAGACGAACAGCACCGGCGCCGGCAGCTTCTGGAAGCTGCTCCAGGCCGCTGCATTGAACGCGGTCTGGGCGGTGGCGTGATTGGCCGAGGCATCGCCGAACGAACAGATGGTGATGCTGTCATCGGGAATCGGCAGGCCCTGCCCCAGTCGTTTGCCCGCTTCGATGGCCATCGCCGTGCCCAGCGCCTTGGGCAGGTGCGAAGCGATGGTCGAAGTCTGCGGCAGCACCCACAACGGCTTGCTGCCCCACACTTTATGGCGGCCACCGCTGGCCGGATCGTCCTTGCTGGCGGCAAAGGACAGCGCCGAGTCCATCACCGGATCCATGCCCGGCAACTTGCGGAAACGCTCGGCCATGAAGCCGCCGGAACGGTAGTGCAGGAAAGCCGGATCAGTGTGCCGGGCGGCACGCGCCACCATTGCGTTGCCTTCATGGCCGGACGAACCAATCGTGTAGAAGACCTTGTTCTGCACGCGCAGCACGCGCGCCATCAGGTCCAGGTGACGACTGATCAACTGCGATTCAAACAGCTCGCGGAAACCTTGGGCATCCAAGGCGCTACCGGGCAGGATCGGCGCGGCCGGCTGCGGACCTTGAGCCGGGCCCGGCGCCAGCGCGCTGACGAATTCAATGAAGTTGGTATCGCAGATTTCAGCGCGGTTCAGGCCCTTCATGCGGGCCGGGATGGGATTCGGTACACGAGCAAACATGCAGACAGGCTCCACAGCAAACAAGTGAGACGACGGAATCAAGCATCAAATGAGATTGTTCAGCCCGCGAGTATCGGCATGAAACCCGGCTGGGCCTGTACCGCCTGCAGCCAGCGTTGGATTGCCGGATACGGCGACAGGCCAATGCCACCGTCTTCGGCAACTGCGGTATAGGCGAACAGTGCAATATCGGCCACGCCATAGTCCGGGCCGGTGAACCAGGGATTATCCTGCAGGTGGCGCTCCATCACCGCCAGCGCAGCATGGCCCCGCTCGCGCAGACGCGGCAGGTCATCACGACGCGGCGAATCCGGCGGCGTCCAGATACTGATGAAACGTGCAACGGCGATGTAGGGCTCATGGCTGTACTGTTCGAAGAACATCCACGACAAGGCCTGCGCCCGCTGCCAGCCATCAGTGGGCAGGTACGGCGTGCCTTCAGCCAGCCAGAACAGGATCGCATTGGATTCGACCAGCACCCGACCATCGGAGCGCTGCACCAGTGGCACTTTTCCGTTGGGGTTGAGCGCGAGGAATTCCGGGGTGCGGGTCTGGCCTTCGGCGCTGTTCACCTCGACCCAATCGTAACGCGTGCCCAACTGTTCCAGCAGCAGCCGCACCTTGTGGCAGTTGCCCGACGAGGACATGCCGTAGACCCGCAACCCAGCACCCGAAACACTCACTGATCCGCTCCCCGCTACCGAATGGCAGACGACAGCCTCCATCTGACCGGATCACAGGCACCGCGGTAAAGCTGCGACCGCAGCAAAGTGCGCCCTCAGCGGTGTGATATCCACTGCTGCCTGGATTGCCCCCACACATCCACCTCGATATCGGCAGGCGCTGGCAACCGCGCCTGTCGCAGCAGGCTTGAGCCCAGCTTGCGCGCCACCGCCACCGAGTTGGTATTGGCCGGTTCGATGGTGTGGATCACTTCCTGCCAACCGAGCGTATCGAACGCCCAGTCGATGCTTGCCCGTGCGGCCTCCGGTGCATAGCCGCGACCCCAGAACTCCGAGGCGATGCTCCAGCCCACTTCCGTGCCAGGCCATCCATGCGGCTGCCAGGGCCCGACCCTGCCTATCCAGCGCCCGCTGCTTTTTTCAATCACCGAGAACATCGAATAGCCCAGCAGCTGCCAACTGCCGGTCAGTGCCGCCAGGCTGCGCCATGCAACCGATGGCACCTGTACGCCGCCAAGATGTTGCATGGTGCGCGGATCGGCGCAGAACGCAGCGAAGGCATCGAAATCCTCGGCAGCCGGTGGACGCAGCAGCAGTCGTTCGGTTTCCAGCCGGAGCTCGAACACACTCATCACGGTTCCTGTGTGCGGTGAACAAGGACGCCGAGCTTGCGCCGGCCAGCCCAACTGGTCAAACGGACGCTGCCTTGCTGGCGCCCGTTTGTGGGAGCGGCGTAAGCCGCGAAGTTGACACTGTTCGCTCCCTGAAGTGGTTTTCGCGCCACCCGATCATGTGTGGGCTTCGCGGCTTACGCCGCTCCCAAAAAACAATAAAAAATCCGATGCCAGAGATCTGGCATCGGATTACGGTGACTCAACAGCTGAAACAAGCAGCTTTACAGCTTGCGATGGTTACTGTCGGCTGTCCGCCGGCGCCATCGCCGCTGTCTGCGTCACCAACTGGCCATTGATGACCGGCAGACGATCACTTGCGGGGCGGTCCTGCATGCGCACGGTTTTCTCCGCACCTTCGTAACGGTACGTCACGTCGTAGCCAACGGTCTGGTTGGCATTACCCAGCGACACACGCTCGCCCGGGCGGCTGTCCATGCGCATCGTGCCGGTGCTGCCATCGGGCTTGCGGTAGCTGACGTTGTAGCCAGTGATTCGGCTGGACTCGGCAGTGCGCTGCTCGGTATGGCACTGGCGCTCGGTGCGGTTGACCACGCGACCACCAACGTGACGCTTGTCGACCTGGTTGCCGATCACGCCACCGGCCACGGCACCTGCAGCGGTTGCCGCCTTCTTGCCATTGCCGCCGCCGATCTGGTTGCCCAGCAGGCCACCAATCACCGCGCCAGCGACGGTGCCGCCGACGTTGCCATCACGCTCGGGCAGGCGCTCCTGTACCACCACATCCTCGCAGACTTCATGCGGGGTGCTGGTGGTGGAGGTTTCACGGATCGGCTCGCTGCCGGTGACCGTGCCATAGACGCGCTCCTTCTGCGTGACCGGTGCCACCTTGAGCACGTCGGCATATTGCAGCTGCGGCTCGGCCGGGTTCTCCACCTTGCCCGTAACAGCCGCATCGTCCACCAGCGGCGAGCTGTCCAGTACCGGACGGGTCCCCTCCACCAGCGGCGCGGTGCTGGCCTTGTCGCGGCCCTGCATGAAGGCGGCGGTGGCGATGCCACCTACCAGCAACGCGCCGGCGGCAACCAAAACGGTCGTGGTTGTGCTCTTCATGATCTGTCTCCGTGCGGTTGGCCGCGTCTGTGTTGAGAGGATTCCAGCATGGGCAAGCTGAACAGAGGCCAGTATTTCTGTCCTCACCCTATCGAAAACATTCAACTCGTCGCAATATTCAGCACGCCGGCCCTGATCCCTGGGGGCAAGCTGAACCCCTCTTCATCTGGATACGCCATGTCGAGCATGATGTTGTCGTCGTTTCTGGAATGGGCACGCAAGCTGCGCTACCCCACCCTGTTCAAGCTGACCGGTGCGCTGTTCGTCATCAGCATGCTGCTGCCCGATCCGATTCCGTTTGTCGATGAGATCCTGTTTGGCCTAAGTACGTTGTTGCTGGCCAATTGGAAGCGCCGCAAGGACCCGGTCGAGCCGCCGATTCTGCCGGGCAAGCGCTGAGCCGTGCAGCTGGTCGACAGCCACTGCCATCTGGATGCCGCGGAATTCGACATCGACCGGGAGGCGGTGGTCGCCCGCGCCGGCGCTGCCGGCGTGGGCATGCAGATCGTGCCGGCGGTGACCGCGGCCAGCTGGCCCAAGCTGCGCGAGGTGTGCGCAACCGGCGCTGGACTGCATGCGGCTTACGGTCTGCACCCGATGTTCCTGCCGGAGCACCGCCCCGAGCACCTGCAGCAACTGCGCGATTGGGTGGAGCGCGAAAAGCCTTGCGCCATTGGGGAATGCGGGCTGGATTTCTTTGTCGACAATCTCGAGCCGGCAGCACAGCGCATGTACTTCCAGGGCCAACTTGAGGTCGCGCGGGACTTCCAGCTACCGCTGATCGTGCATGCGCGCCGTGCCTTGGATGAAGTAATTCTGCGCATCCGCCGGGTTGGCGGACTCAAGGGCGTAGTGCACAGTTTTTCCGGCAGTCCAGAGCAGGCACGGCAGCTCTGGGAGCTTGGATTCATGATCGGCCTGGGTGGCCCCATTACCTATACACGCGCCAATCGTTTGCGCGGGCTGGTGACGCAGATGCCACTGGAGTTCCTGCTGCTGGAAACCGACGCACCGGATCAGCCGGATGCCGGCATCCGCGGCCAGCGCAACGAGCCTTCGCGGCTGCGGCAGATCCTCGACACCGTTGCGGAACTGCGCCAGCAACCGGCGGCGGATATCGCAGCGCAGACCACGGCCAATGCGAGGCGGCTGTTCAATCTTTAGGACAGGCTGTAGGAGCGGCGTAAGCCGCGAAGCCACAGGTCAGCCAGATCACGAACACCTTGGCATTTTCAGCAATGCCAGCTTCGCGGCTGACGCCGCTCCCACAAACCACAGGCGCCCGCCTGCTTTTATGCGCGGTTCTTCAGCAGCATTTCCAGCGCCTTGCCCACTGCAACGAACGCAAATGCGCCGGTAATGTGCGTGGCGGCACCCAGGCCGCCGCCGCAATCCAGCTTCAAGGCCTCATCCGGGCCCAGGTTCGGGCGGATGCCACAGACGCTACCGTCGGCCTGCGGGTACTTCACGTTCTCCAGCGAATACACCGCCGGCACGCCGAAATAGCGCTTTGCGCTTTTGGGGAAATTGAACTCGCTGCGCAACTTCTTGCGGATCAGCGCCATCATCGCGTCGTGCTCGGTACGCGATACGTCACGCACCCGTACCAGGGTTGGATCAGTACGCCCGCCCGCCGCGCCGATGGTGATCATCGGTAGCTTGCGGCGACGGCACCAGGCGATGGTTTCCACCTTGACCCGGAAGCTGTCGCAAGCATCGATCACCAGGTCAAAATCACGGTCCAGCAGCTCGGCCATGTTCGCAGGGGTCAGGAACGACTCCACCGCCTCGACCTCGACGTCCGGATTGATCGCACGGCAACGCTCGGCCATGGCCAGCGCCTTGTTGCGACCGTACTGCCCAGCCATTGCCGGCAGCTGGCGGTTGGTGTTGGAGACGCAGATATCGTCGGCGTCGATCAGGCTCAAATGGCCTACCGCAGAGCGCACCAGCGCCTCCACGATCCACGAGCCCACCCCGCCCATGCCGACCACGGCCACCTTGCAGCCGCTCAGGTGGGTGATGGTGCCTGCCCCGTACAGCCGGTCGATACCGGCAAAACGCTCACGCAATTCTTCTTTCATCAGTCCATTTTACGGCCTGCCCCGGCGTGGCGGCGAGCCGACCCTAACCACGATGACACGGGCTTCGCTTGCGCAGCTGCATAATGCCCGGCAGTCGAACCCTTTTGCCTATAGCCTGGAGCCAACGCAATGTCCGACCCTGCACCCGCCCGCCCCCCGTCCAAAGCCTCGCGCTATCTGTTCGTCCTGCTTGCCGGCCTGTTGATCGGTGTGATCGCGACCGTGATGGGGATGCGCGCCATCCAGGCCCGCCAGGACCACTTCCCGGACAGCCTCATGACCGTCATGGCCAAGCAGACCCAACTGCTGGGCGAGAGCCAGAAGCAGAATCGCTGCAGCGTCAGCGATACCACGCCGCGACTGCAGACCTTGCGTGCATTGGCCAATGACCTGGAGACCGCCTTCCCGGGGCTGCGTGATGACGAGCGCTTCCAGCAGCACGCCAGCCGTTACCGCGCCACGCTGAATGACGCACTGGCCAAGCCACCGGCAGATTGCGCGACATTGGCTGCTGCGGTGCAAAAAATCGGCAGCGACTGCAAGTCATGCCATCAGGACTTCAAGTAAGCAAACTGCGATTTCACACGTGATTGGCCCTCCATTCACATGCAAAACCGCAGGATCTTCGCCGCGGGTCACTCAGCAGTACCCATTTCCAATCTGGCAAGGAGAAACACCATGAAGATCCAACTGATTGCTGCAGGCGCGATTGCCAGTCTGGCGCTGGCCGGTTGCGCCACCTCCCCTGGTTACGGCGGTGGCTACAACAACGGCGGCTACAACAATGGTGGCAATTACGGCAACAACAACGGCTATAACCAGAACCGTTGCACCGACTGCGGCATCGTTACCCGCATCGACACGGTCGCCTCCGGCCGCACCGCGCCCAGCGCTACCGGCGCCATCCTCGGCGGCATCGTCGGCGCAGTGGCCGGCCATGAAATCTCCGACAAGACCGGCGGCAGCAAGGGCAACCAGAACATCGCCGCCGTGGCAGGCGCCGTAGGTGGCGCCATGGCCGGCAACAAGATCCAGCAGAACGTCACCGGCAACTCGTACGACATCCAGGTCCGGATGGACGATGGCCGCGTGATCGTGGTCAACCAGAAGGACCTCGGCGGCATCCGCGAGAACACCTATGTGCGCGTGGTCAATGGCCGCGTGGTCATCCGCTGAGCCCCATATCGGCGCCGCTGACAGCGAAAGGCCCGCTTGCGCGGGCCTTTCTTTTGGCTGCGTGGCCGCCGGATCAGGCCGGTTGTACGGCGTCAGCCTGCAGGCCCTTCTGGCCCTGCACAACGGTAAAGGTGACCTTCTGGCCTTCCTTCAGGCTTTTGAAGCCATCGGTCTGGATGGCGCGGAAGTGCACGAACACGTCCTCACCATTTTCGCGGCTGATGAAGCCGAAGCCCTTGGCGTCGTTGAACCACTTGACGGTACCGGTTTCGCGATCAGACATCTCGACTAACTC
The DNA here is from genome assembly GCF_056759975.1 of Stenotrophomonas sp. STEN031. Classification (NCBI taxonomy): domain Bacteria; kingdom Pseudomonadati; phylum Pseudomonadota; class Gammaproteobacteria; order Lysobacterales; family Lysobacteraceae; genus Stenotrophomonas; species Stenotrophomonas sp. STEN031. The sequence continues at coordinate 12,190 of NZ_JBRREA010000011.1, read as the reverse complement.
CCTGTAACTCTTTCGTTTGATGGTTACGCCCGGTAAGGCGGCTGGTTGCAAGGAGGAAGCGAGGTGCAACGATGCAGCAAATCCTTCGATCTACCCATCAGGCCACGATTCACGGTGACCTTGCCAAGCTCAGCGGCTGCAACTTAACCCGGGCCAAACCAAATTGCAACACTGCGCAACACGTTAAAGTCAACCCCTATTAGACCCCCTTCAGAGCATACATGGACTATTCATTCATCTTCTATCTGGTCGGCGCGCTGCTGGTCCTGGTCGGCATCGCCGGCATCATCCTGCCAGCGCTGCCCGGGGTCCCCCTGGTATTTGCCGGCCTGCTGCTGGCGGCCTGGGGTGACGGCTTCGAACGGGTGGGCTGGGTACCCCTCGTGGTACTGGGGGTCCTGACGATCATTTCCATCATCGTCGACGTGATCTCCACCATCGCCGGGGCCAAGAAGGTGGGAGCCAGCAAACTGGCCTTGATCGGCTCGGCCATCGGTACCGTGGTCGGCCTGTTTTTCATGCCGATCGGCCTGTTCGTAGGCCCATTCCTCGGCGCGCTGGGCGGCGAGTACCTGCACGGCCGCCAGCTCGGCCAAGCCACCAAGGTCGGCTTTGGCACCTGGCTGGGCATCGTCCTGGGCGTGGCCCTCAAGCTGGGCCTGGCGGTCGCCATGGTCGGCGTGTTCGCCATTGCCTGGTTCTTCTGAGCGCCTCCTAACCCCCTCTCGACAGGGGAATCACCGACAATCCCCCTTTGCCACTGCTGCCGGCGTGCAATGCCCGCTTGATTGCCCCGGCCCGGCCACCCCACAGCGACCGGATGGACCCCATGCAAACACCCGCCCTCTCCCACGCCTTGCTGCTCGTCCTGAGCGGTGCCAGCGCCTCCGCGCTTGCCCAGGAAGCGATGCCGACACCCGCCTCGCCACAGGCCTGCTTCGCACTCGAGACCGACGCCATCCGCCTGGCCTGCTATGACAGCGCACTCGGCCGCACCGCCACCGATACCCGCGCCGCCGATGCCGCCGCGGCCGCGGCCCTGGCCGCGCGCAAGGAGGCCAAGGCCACCGCCAAGGAGCTTGACCAACCGTTGCCGCATCGCAATGAACTGTTCGCCCATGACGAGCTGGATTCCGCTGCGGCCAACGCCGGTCGCGGCTCGCTGCTGGATAGCCGCTGGGAACTGGCCAAGGACTCCAAGCTGGGTCTGTTCCAGCTGCGTGCCTACAAGCCGGTCTACCTGCTGCCGGCGTTCTGGAGCAGCAAGCCCAACGAAATGCCGCACTCCCCCAATCCCAACAACACCGTCACCCAGGCCGAGGAACTGGACAGCACCGAGCTGAAGTTCCAGCTCAGCTTCAAGACCAAGGTCGCCGAAAACCTGTTTGGCGACAACGGCGATATCTGGGTCGGCTATACCCAGAGCTCGCGCTGGCAGGCCTATAACAGCGAGCTGTCGCGGCCCTTCCGCGAGACCAACTACGAGCCCGAAGTGATGCTGGCCTTCCGCAACGGCTATTCACTGTTCGGCTGGAATGGACGCATGACCGGCGTCAGCCTCAACCATCAATCCAACGGCCGTAGTGATCCCTTGTCGCGCAGTTGGAACCGGGTGGTGATGAACGTCGGCCTGGACCGTGAGAACTGGGCAATCATGTTGCGCCCCTGGTATCGCATCCCGGAAGGTCGCCGCGACGACAACAACCCGGATATCGAGGACTACATGGGGCGTGGCGATGCCACCCTGGTCTACAACCGCAACGGCCATGAGCTGGCCATCACCGGCCGCCATTCGCTGCGTAGCGGCGACCGTTCGCATGGCTCGCTGCAGATGGATTACGGCTTCCCGATCAACAAGCTGCTGCGCGGCCACGTGCAGGTGTTCGATGGCTACGGAGAGAGCATGATCGACTACAACCATCGCGCCACCTATATCGGCGTTGGCGTCTCCCTGCTGGAGTGGTTCTGAGTCATGAAAGCCACCATCTGGCATAACAACCGCTGCTCCAACTCTCGTGGCGCGCTGGCCTTGTTGCAGGAAGCCGGCATGGAGGTCGAGGTGATCAACTACCTCGACACCCCGCCGTCCGTCGAGCAGCTGCGCGCCGTGCTTGATGCCATGGGCATGCCGGCCCGCGATCTGCTGCGCAGCAAGGAAGCCGCCTACGCAGAGCTCGGGCTGGCCGCCAAACTCGATGACGAGGCAGCGCTGATCGAGGCGATGCATCAGCATCCCAGCTTGATCAATCGCCCCATCGTACGCACTGCCAAGGGCACGGCATTGTGCCGCCCACCGGAAACCGTGCTTGGCCTGATTGGCTGAGCTGCGGTCCTGATGCACCGGCTTGGGCGCCTTGGCGCCGAAGCCGCCTCAGTTGCTTCCGGCGCCGGCCTGGATGATGGCGTCGTAGAGCTCCTCGAAGCTTTGCCTTGGCTGGAACAAGGCGCCGTTGATGAAAAAACCGGGCGTCCCGGTGACGCCGCTGCGCATACCGCTCTCGATATCCCGCTGGATCCGCAACAGGTTGCGGTTCTCGCCCATCGCCGCGGCCAAACCCTCCTCCGGCAACCCGAGCTCGCGCATCAACTCGCGATAGACCAACTCGCCCAACTGCTGCTGGCTGCGGAACAACGCGTCATGCGCTTCCCAGAATTTACCGTGCTCGGCAGCGTATTCCGCGGTGATCGCCGCCGGCAGCGCCTGTGGGTGCGACTGCACCAGCGGGAAATTCCGGAATACCAGGCACAGCCCTTCGCCGAAACGCTGCTGCAAGCGCTTGACCAGCGAGAATGCTTCACCGCAGTACGGGCATTGGTAATCGGCATATTCAACCAGTACCACTGCCGCATCCAGGTTGCCCTGGATGTGATCCAACGCGCTCACCGGAACCGTCAATTCGCTCATACCTACACTCCAGATCATCCCGGCATCGCCGTCCGCCGACCCATGGGCGCACTTGCCGCCTGATGCCTGCAAACCTACCCGCCGCGCCGCGCAAGCTGCGTGAATTGTGCCGATGCCGGCCCCGATACCACTTCCCCCGTTCAGCAGACACGGGCAGAATCGCCAGGTCGAAGACAGGACGTCCGCAATGACCCGCACTCGCCGCTCATTCTTTGCCTATGGCTCCGCACTGCTCGGCGTGCTGAGCCTGCTGGCGGTCGCCTGCTTTCATTTCCCCGAGCTGCTGACCAGCCGCGAGTTCCGCGCGGTCTACAACGAACAGTTTGCCCGCCACCTGCTGCTGGTTGGCCTGGCCGCCGCGTTCATCATGGGCACCGTCGCCATCCTGCGCGATCGCAACAAGCGCATCGCCACACTGGGCGTGGGCAGCGCGACGGTGGCGGTATTGCTGGGCGGCACCAACGTGCAGTTCGATGCCATCGGCCAGACACCTTATTCGCTGGGGCTGGACTGGTTCGTACTGTCGCTGTTCTTCTCGGCGCTGGTGTTCGTGCCGCTGGAGCGCTATCTGGGCAAGCGCGAACTATCGCCGCTGCGTCCCGGCTGGCGCACCGATGTCGCGTACTTCTTCATGAGCCACGTGCTGGTGCAATTCATCCTGATCCTGGTCACCGCTTCCACCTCCACCATCGCGGGGCTGGCCGCGTTCCCCGGACTGAAGGCTGCCATCCAGTCTTTGCCGGTGTGGGCGCAGTTCCTGATCGCTGTTTTTGTCGCCGACATGGCCCAGGCGCTGTTGCACCGCGCCTATCACAACATCCCCTGGCTCTGGCGCTTCCACGCCGTGCACCACTCCAGCCGGCATATGGACTGGCTGGCTGGCTCGCGCGTGCATTTTGTCGAGATCGTACTGACCCGTAGTGCCGTGCTTTTGCCACTGCTGATCCTCGGCTTTTCGACGCCGGCCGTGAATGCCTACGTGATCCTGGTTGGCCTGCAGGCGGTGCTGGCTCACGCCAATCTCGGCATCCGCTTTGGCTGGCTGGAATACCTGCTGGTGCTGCCGCGCTACCACCATTGGCACCACGCCCGACAGCAGGAATACATCGACGTCAATTACGCCATCCACCTGCCACTGGTGGACATGTTGATGGGCACCTTCAAGCTACCGCGCGATCAGGCGCAATGGCCGCAGGAGTATGGCGTGATGAAACTGGAGACGGTGCCGAACGGCATCATCAAACAGCACCTGATGCCATTCCAGGGCGGTCGCAAGTTCGACGACCACGTCGATTGAGCGACCCGAGCGTTTGCTCTTGTAGGAGCGGCGTCAGCCGCGAAGCCACAAATGTCGCCGCTTCATCCTGCATACCACTGCCCACTCACCACCAGTCATCAATCCCCTCACGCCGATACACCTCGGCAAACGCAGGCCGGGCCTTCATCCGCGCCGCATGCGCGGCCAGCACTGGCCAGCTATCGCCCGGACGCGGCATGTTGCGGCTCCAGCGCATCAACATGGTCAACATGAAATCGACGACGCTGAGCTGCTCACCCAGAACGTAGGGGCCATGCGCTGCCAGGTGATCAGCCATCTGCTGCCAGGCGGCTTCCAACTGCGCTCGGGCCCGCTGCTTTACTTCATCCACATTCGACTCACCTGCCGGCTCCTGCGGATAGAACCAGGCACGGTATGCCGGCATCAGGGTGTACACGCAGAAACACATCCAGCGGTAGTAGTCACCGCGTGCAGCCGTGCCTGGTACAGGCGCCAGCGCTGCCTGCGGGTGCAGGTCGGCCAAATGCATGGCAATGGCGGCGGACTCGGTCAGTACCTGCCCATCGATGATCAGTGCGGGTACGCGGCCAGCAGGATTGATCGCAAGGAACTCCGCTGACTTCTGCTCGCCGCGCTCAAAGTCCAGCTGACGCAGCTCGTGCTCAATACCGAGCTCAAGCAAGAGCCAATGCACCACCAACGAAGCAGTGCTTTGTGATCCGTACAGAACAACTGACATGCGCTGAGTTCCCGGCTGGAGAAATTACATTCTAACCAACCAAGACACCTGGCTTGTGGCAGCGGCGTAAGCCGCGAAGCTGGTACGCCCAACGCCGCGGCACCAGCAAAAGCGCAAATCCAAAGCCCCCCTCCCCAGCCCTCCCCTTGCCTGCGGCAAAGGGAGGGAGCAGAAGCCGTGCCGCCTTGCTTTCATGGCAGCGGCGCAGGCCGCGGCGCTGATGATTTGATGACTTCCCGGGAAAGCCTTTGCCGAGCATGGCTCGGCACTACTGGTTCGTCGCAGCTATCGGCTGGTTCAGTTGCAGCTGTTCATGCAACTGTTCAAGCGTTCGCCACATACCGACGCAGCCGACCGGTTCTGGCAGAACGCCTGTGAGGTCTGGCAGGCACCACGCAGTTCCGGGTTGGTGATCTTGTCGCACTGGTTGTTACGGTTTGCTTCGCCGCAGTCGCCGTAGCTGCGAGGGTTGGCGTTGCAGAGCTCGTACGCTTTCTGGCAGTAGCTGACGCAGGCCGCGGGGTCGTTGCGAGGCGCGTCACCCCAGCCTCCACCACTCGCGCAAGCCACCAGCGACGACAACACCACAACAACCAGCATCCACTGGAACCTGCGCATCGGACATTCCCTGGAAACGACGACGGCCCGAGCATAGCCCGGGCCGTCGCGGCATCACCAGTGACAGCGCTCGATTACTCGACGATCACCGGAATCTTGCCGATGCGGGCCTGCCATTCGCGCGGGCCGGTCTTGTGTACCGACTCACCGGTGGAGTCCACCGCCACAGTCACCGGCATGTCCTGCACGGTGAACTCGTAGATCGCTTCCATGCCCAGGTCGGCAAAACCGACCACCTTGGACGCCTTGATCGCCTTGGACACCAGGTAGGCCGAGCCACCGACGGCCATCAGGTAGGCCGACTTGTTGTCACGGATGGCCTCGATCGCGGCCGGGCCACGTTCGGCCTTGCCGACCATGCCCAGCAGGCCGGTCTGTTCCAGGATCTGGCGGGTGAACTTGTCCATGCGGGTCGCCGTGGTCGGGCCGGCCGGGCCCACCACTTCGTCGCGCACCGGATCAACCGGGCCGACGTAATAGATGAAGCGCCCCTTCAGGTCCACCGGCAAGGGCTCACCCTTGTTGAGCATGTCGACCATGCGCTTGTGCGCGGCGTCGCGGCCGGTCAGCAGCTTGCCGTTGAGCAGCAGGGTCTGGCCCGGCTTCCATGCAGCCACTTCTTCCGGCGTGATGGTGTCCAGGTCGACGCGGGTGCCCTTGGAGGCGTCGTAGGTGATCTGCGGCCAGTCTTCCAGCGACGGCGGGTCCAGCATCACCGGGCCACTGCCGTCCAGGGTGAAGTGGGCGTGGCGGGTGGCGGCACAGTTGGGAATCATCGCCACCGGCAGGTTGGCGGCGTGGGTCGGGAAGTCCTTGACCTTGATGTCCAGCACCGTGGTCAGGCCACCCAGGCCCTGCGCGCCGATGCCCAGCGCATTGACCTTCTCGTACAGCTCCAGGCGCAGTTCTTCGGCACGGTTGGAAGCACCGCGGGCCTGCAGATCGGTGATGTCGATCGGCTCCATCAGCGATTCCTTGGCCAGCAGCATCGCCTTCTCGGCGGTGCCGCCAATACCGATGCCGAGCATGCCCGGCGGGCACCAGCCAGCGCCCATGGTCGGCACGGTCTTGAGCACCCAGTCGACGATGGAGTCGGACGGGTTGAGCATGGCGAACTTGCTCTTGGCCTCGGAGCCACCGCCCTTGGCGGCGACGATCACGTCGACCTTGTCACCCGGCACGACCTTGATGTTGACCACACCCGGGGTGTTGTCCTTGGTATTGGTGCGCTTGCCGGCCGGGTCGGCCAGCACCGAGGCTCGCAGCTTGTTGTCCGGGTAGGCGTAGGCGCGGCGGATGCCCTCGTTGGCCATGTCCTCCACGCCCATGGTGGCGTCGTCCCAACGCACGTTCATGCCGATTTCCAGGAACACGGTGACGATGCCGGTGTCCTGGCAGATCGGGCGATGGCCCTCGGCGCACATGCGCGAGTTGATCAGGATCTGCGCAATGGCCTCCTTGGCCGCCGGCGACTCCTCGCGCTCATAGGCAGCGGAAAGATTCTTGATGTAGTCGACCGGGTGGTAGTACGAGATGTACTGCAGTGCGTCGGCGACGGACTGGATGAGGTCTTCCTGCTTGATCGATGTCACGGCTTGCTCGCTTGCTGAAGGCTGGCGGGGGTTCAGCCCACCATTTTACGCCTTGGAGCGGCGCAGTGCTGCCCGCCCTTGGTTGTAGGAGCGGCGTCAGCAGCGAAGCCGGTGAACGGACAGGTCTTCAGCTTCGCGGCTGACGCCGCTCCCACAACCTCAACCACAGCCAGGCTTGGGTTCAGGCAAAGTAGCGCTGTCACGCCAGCCTGCCCCGCGCCGTCCTGCCTTCATGAACCCCGAATCCATCTTCCAGACCAACCGCCCGCGCCTGCTGGCACTGGCCTACCGCATGCTGGGCAGCCGCGCGGATGCCGAGGACGTGCTGCAGGACGCTTGGCTGCGCTGGGCGGGCAGCGACACCGCCGAGATCCGTGATGCGCAGGCTTGGCTGGTCACCGCGACCACGCGACTCAGCCTGGACCGCCTGCGCGCCGCAAAGCGTGAGCGCCAGCATTATGTGGGTCCTTGGCTGCCCGAACCTTTGCAGGTCGAACTGGCCACGGATACCAGCCCCGACCCGGCCCAGCTCCACGCCGTCGCCAATGAAGTCTCCGTCGCCTTCCTGACCCTGCTGGAGCAACTGAGCCCGGACGAGCGCGCCGCTTTCCTGCTGAAAGAAGCCTTCGACCACGACTACCGCCAGATCTGCAGCCTGCTTGGCCACAGCGAGGCCAATTGCCGGCAACTGGTGCGTCGGGCCAAGCAGCGCCTGCAGGCCGGTGCACCACGCTTCCAGCCGGCGCCGGCACAGCATAGGGAGTTGCTGCAGCGCTTCATGGAAGCGGCCCAGCGTGGCGACAGCCCCGCTATCCAGGCCCTGCTGCATGCCAATGCCGCCCAGTTCTCCGACGGTGGCGGCATCGTCACCGCTGCCATCCGCCCACTACGGGGCGCCGAGCGCATCGGCCGCCTGTACTGGGCCATCGCCCGCCGCGGTGCGGCCTTGCCCGCCCAACTTGGCTACGTCAACGGCGAACTGGCAATCCTGCGCTTCGCCGAAGGCAAGCTGGCCTCATTCACCACCATCGAAGTGGTGGATGGGCGCATCGCAGCCCTTTACAGCGTGCTCAATCCAGAAAAGTTGCCCCCACTTGTCACGCACGAAACCACTGCTGCGTCCTTGTAACGAAAGACGGCCATCGTGGCTGTCTGGAGAAACCCGATGTCCGCTACCACCTTCCCCCGCGTGCCCTACACCCGTCTCGCCGCCGATGCCTTCAAGGGCCTGCTGGCCACCAGCAAGGCCGTGCATGACAGTTCCATCGAGCACGAACTGCAGGAGCTGGTGTTCCTGCGCGTCTCGCAGATCAACGGCTGCGGCTACTGCATGGACATGCATGCCACCGCCCTGCGCAAGGCCGGCATTGAACCGCGCAAGCTCGACACCCTGCCAGCCTGGCACGAGAGCCGCTTCTTCGATGAGCGCGAGCGTGCCGCGCTGGGCTGGGCCGAGGCCATGACCCGTTTGCCCGACGGCGCACCGTCTCAGGCAGCCTTCGACGCATTGACCCCACATTTCGACGACAAGGGCATCAGCGACCTGAGCATGGCGGTGGCGGTGATCAACGCCTGGAACCGGCTGGGCGCCAGCCTGCTGCCACCACTGCCCTGAGCCATCAGCCCATGGGGCCATCATTCCGGACCGGGCTGATGGCCGCCGCCGACGCGACAACGCACAATACGGCGCATGGGAACCCTTGTACTGATACTCGACCTTATCGGCACCTTCGTCTTCGCCCTGTCCGGGGCGACGATGGGGGTACGCCGTCGATTGGATATCTTCGGCGTGCTGGTGCTGTCGTTCGCGGCAGCTTTGGCTGGCGGCATCACCCGCGACCTGCTGATCGGCGCTACCCCGGTGGCGGCGATCAGCGATTGGCGCTACCCGGCCATCACCCTGGCTGCAGGCATCGTCACCTTCTTTTGGGCGCCCTTGATCGAGCGCATGCAGTACCCGGTACGCATGTTCGATGCGATGGGCCTGGCTCTATTTGCTGTGGCCGGCACGCAGAAGGCGCTGGCTTATGGCATCGATCCGCCAATGGCGGCCGCCCTGGGCATGTTGACCGGCATCGGCGGCGGCATTGCCCGTGATGTGCTGCTGGCACAGGTGCCGCTGGTGCTGCAGGCCGAGTTGTATGCGGTCGCGGCGTTGGCAGGCGCTGCTGTGGTTGCGGTGGGTTATTGGCTGGGCTTGCCGCCGTTGCCATGCGCCCTGGTTGGTGCAGGACTGTGTTTTGGCCTGCGGATGATGGCGATGCATTTTGGCTGGCATCTGCCGGTGGCGCTGCAGTCATCGGAGCCACCGCCGCCGGAAGGGCCGCGTAGTTGAGGTAAGAGCTTTGGGCTTTGGGCACTTGTCTTCCGCTCTTATGCCGTCATTCCCGCGCAGGCGGGAATCGCTCTTGCCGTTGACCTTGACCTTGCCTGTCGTCCTCGCCAATTGCCAAGGCAGGAGCAGAGCAGGAGCGATTCCCGCCTACGCGGGAATGACGGCGTAACGGCAGAAGCTAGAGCCAGAACCAAAACCAAAGCCAAAGCCAAAGCCAAAGCCAAAGCACCCCTCCCCGGCCCTCCCCTTGCCTTCGGCAAAGGAAGGGGGCGAAGCCAAGCCCCCGGTAACGCCAAACTCACACTGCATCGGCGATCTTGGGAATCCCGCTTCAACAGGACCCCACCATGTCCGCAGAACGCTCCGACACCCTGATCGGCGATGAAGTCGTCCATACCCTTGGCCAGCAGGCCCAGACCTCGCAGGTACTCGCCCAGGTCAAGAATGGCCAGGTGACCTTGTCCGGCGATGTTCCCAGCGCTGAGGTGAAGCACATGGCCGAGGCCCTTGTGGCTGGCATCGAAGGCGTGCTCAAAGTGGTCAGTCACCTCCACGTCGACAGTGGCAAGCGCTCGTTCGGTGCCGCCGGCGAGGCTGTCCGTGACAACCCCGACGGTCGCGACGACGCGCAGATGGGCGATATCGACCTGCGCAAGGACGGCTGAGCATATTGATGCGGCGGGCTGAACGCATTTGCAGGTAACCTGAACCCGCATTTCGCCGCTTGAGCCCCCCATGCCCCACCCCGAACCCGCTCCCGCCAAGAAACCCAGCTTCCGCGAGCGCGTCGATGCGATGCGCAACCTGCCGCCGTTCCTGCGGCAGGTTTGGCAGACCAGCCGCTGGCTGACACTCGCCAGCCTCGGCCTGCGTCTGGTCCGTGCGTTGATGCCGGTCGCGATGCTGTACGTGGGCAAGCTGATCATCGATGAAGCCGTGCGCCTGGCCGGTGCCGGCCCGATGCCACCGCTGGCAGAGGCGTTCTCCAGCGGCCATCTCAACACCCTGCTTGAGCTGCTGTTGTTGGAGTTGGCCATCGCGATCGGCTCGGACCTGCTTGGTCGACTGATCAGCTACGCCGATTCGCTGCTCTCCGAGCTGTTCACCAATGCCACCAGCGTGCGTCTGATGGAACACGCCGCCGAGCTCGATCTGGAAGACTTCGAAGACCCCGACCTGCAGGACAAGCTGGACCGTGCACGCCGCCAGACCATGGGCCGCATGAGCCTGATGAGCCAACTGTTCGGCCAGGTGCAGGACACCATCACCGTCATCAGCTTTGCCGCCGGCCTGATCGTCTACGCACCGTGGTTGATCGTATTGCTCGCGATTGCCCTGATCCCGGCTTTCATCGGCGAATCGCACTTCAACACCCTGGGTTACTCGCTCAACTTCAGCTGGACCCCGGAACGCCGCCAGCTCGACTACCTGCGCCAGGTCGGCGCCAGCGTGGAAACGGCCAAGGAGGTGAAGATATTCAACCTCAACCGTTTCCTGATCGACCGCTACAAGCTGTTGGCCGAACGCTTCTACAAGGCCAACCGCGCGCTGGCGCGCAAGCGCGCGATCTGGGGCACGCTGCTGGCCGCCCTGGGCACACTTGGCTACTACGCTGCCTATGGATACATCGCCTGGCGCACCATCCGCGGTGACTTCAGCATCGGCGACCTGACCTTCCTGTCGGGTAGTTTCCTGCGCCTGCGGCAACTGCTGGAAGGCCTGCTAACCGGCTTCTCGCAGGTCGCCGGGCAGGCGCTGTACCTGGATGACCTGTTCTCGTTCTATGCCATCGAACCGGAGATCCGCTCGCGTCCGGATGCTGTTGCGATACCGCGCCCGATCCGCGAAGGCTTCGTGTTCGAGAATGTTGGCTTCCGCTACCCGGATGCCGAGCGCTGGGCGGTACGCAATCTCAGCTTCCATCTGCAGGCTGGCGAAGTCATTGCGCTGGTCGGCGAAAACGGCGCCGGCAAGACCACTCTGGTCAAGCTGCTGGCACGCCTGTATGACCCGGACGAAGGCCGCATCCTGCTCGATGGCCGCGACCTGCGCGACTATGACCTGGATGACCTGCGCGCCAACATGGGGGTGATCTTCCAGGATTTCGTGCGCTACCACCTGTCTGCCGGCGAGAACATCGGCGTCGGTCTGGTCGAGGCCATGAACGACAAGGAGCGCATCCGCAATGCCGCGCGGCGCGCGCTGGCCGATGAGGTGATCGATGCGTTGCCTGCCGGCTATGAGCAACTGATCGGCCGCCGCTTCAAGACCGGCGTGGATCTGTCCGGCGGCCAGTGGCAGAAGATCGCCATCGCCCGCGCCTATATGCGCGATGCGCAGGTGATGATCCTCGACGAACCGACCGCAGCCCTGGATGCACGCGCCGAGTTCGAGGTATTCCAGCGGTTCAAGGAGCTCTCGGACAACCGCACCGCCGTGCTGATCTCGCATCGCTTCTCATCGGTGCGCATGGCTGATCGCATCCTGGTGCTGGCCGACGGTCGCATCGAAGCCAGCGGTACCCACGAAGAGCTGATGATCGAAGGCGGCCGCTATGCCGAGTTGTTTGAACTGCAGGCCGCCGGATACCGCTGACCGTAGTGCCGAGCCATGCTCGGCAGGGGACTTTCCAGCGAAAAGCCCCCCTCCCCCAAGCCCTTTCCTCGGCCTCGAGCCAAAGGGAGGGCGCGTAGTGCCGAGCCATGCTCGGCAAAGGCTTTAC
>NZ_JBRREA010000010.1:0-122330 GCF_056759975.1 Stenotrophomonas sp. STEN031 | reverse complement strand
CGGCAGAGGCATTACCGCGCAGGCTTCATGCCGAGCATGGCTCGGCACTACCGGTGGAGCTTGTGCCCGGCACTATTCCTTCGGCGGCTCCGGCCGGCTTTCCATCATCAGCGACAGCGCGGCCTTGGCCATCAGGTGGGCGCTGATCGGGGCAGTGATGAACAGGAACACGGTGATCAGCAGCTCGCGTGGCTGCGGGTCCTGGCCGAGGAAGATGTGGTACGCCACCGAGCACACCAAGACGCAACCCACGCCCAGCGTGCTGGCCTTGGTCGGTGCGTGCAGGCGTTTGAAGAAATCGGAGAAGCGCACCAGGCCGAGTGCACCGACCAGGATGAAGAAGCAGCCGAAGGCCAGCAGCGCCGACAGCGCGATCTGCAGAAAGGTGATCATTCGACGATATCCCTGCGCAGCACGAACTTGCTCAGCACCACCGTGCTGCAGAAGCCGAGCATGGCGATGATCAGTGCGGCCTCGAAGTAGATGGCCGAGTCCAGGTACATGCCGAACAGCATCAGCTCGGCGATGGCGGTGACCGACAAGGTGTCCAGTGCCAGGATGCGATCCGGCACGGTCGGGCCGCGCAGCAGCCGCCACAGCGCCAGCAGCATGGCGATACCGACGATGTGCATGCACACCACCAGGGTGGTTTCGAATATCTGGTAACCGTTCACGGGAAGATCTCCATCAGCGGCGCTTCGTAGCGGCTCTTGATCTCGTTGATCAGGGCGGTGGGGTCCTCAAGGTGCAGCACGTGCACCAGCAGGTGGCGGCGGTCCTCGGACAGGGCTGCCGACACCGTGCCCGGGGTCAGGGTGATGAAGCTGGTCAGCGCGGCGATGCCATGGATGTTGGCGATGTCCAGCGGCACCCAGATGAAACCGGGCTTGAGCTTGTGCTCCGGGCCCAGCACCTGCGCGGCCACGCGCAGGTTGGACACCAGGATGTCCCACAGCACCACCGCCAGCAGCTTGGGGATGGGCCGCAGCGAGCCGAGGCGGGCGAACTCGCGGTCCAGGCGCGCGGCGAACAGCGGGATCACGATGCCCAGCAGCGTGCCCAGCACCAACTGGCCAAGGTCGAAGCTGTCGGACATCACCAGCCAGAAGGCGACGACGGTGATCGACAGGGCCGGCGAGGGGAAGATCCGGCGCAGCAGGGGGCGACGCTCGCTCATGGCTGCCTCACCTGCGGCGTGGTGCCGCGGACGTCCTGCAGATACTGATCCGGCGCCAGCAGTTGTGCGGCGATGGCGTCGGTCTGGCGCATCAGCGGCCCGGCGAACACCGTCATCAGCACCACATAGCCGAGCAGCAGGCAGGTGGCGGCGGTTTCGAACGGACGTGCCGGGGCTTCGTCCGGCTCCGGTGGAGGGGCACTGTCATCGTCACCGGGCACGTGCCAGAACAGGCGGATGCCGGTACGCGCCAGGCCCATGATGACAAGCAGGCTGCTGCCCAGCACCGCGCTCCAGACCACCGCGGTATGCGCATCGGGTACGGCCGAGAGCAGCGCGGCCTTGGCCAGGAAGCCGGCCAGCGGCGGCAGGCCGGCAACGGCCACCGCGCCGACCAGGAACAACAGGCCCGGTACGGTCTTGCCCGGCAGTACGGTGAGTTCATGCTCGCGGCGGCGGTCGGCCTGCTGGCGACGGCGTCGCATCAGGTCGGCGATCAGGAACAGCGCGGCGGCGGCGAAGGTGCTGTGCGGCAGGTAATACAGGCCGGCCGAGATCGTACCGGCATTGCCCAGCGCGAAGGCGATGAACAGCGTCGCCGCCGACACCACCACCAGGTAGGCCACCAGCACACTCATGCGGGTGGCCGCCAGCGCGCCCAGCGCGCCAACCACCAGGGTCGCGATGCCGGCCCACAACAGCCAATCGCTGCCGTAGCCGCTCATCGCCCCTGCATCGGCATCGAACCACAGCGAGCTCACCCGCAGCACCGAATACAGGCCGACCTTGGTCATGATCACGAACAGTGCGGCGACTGCCGCTGGCGCGCGTGCATAGGATTCCGGCAGCCACAGGTACATCGGCAGCAGCGCGGCCTTGGAGCAGAACACCAGCAACAGCAGGCCCAGCGCGGCCTTGGCCAGCTTCAGGTGCGAGGGCGGCAGCTCGGCGATGCGCTGGCCGATCTCGGCCATGTTGAGCGAGCCCAGGGTGGCGTAGAGCATGCCCAGCGCGATCAGGAACAGGGTCGAAGCGGTGACGTTGAACACCACGTAATGCAGGCCGATGCGCATGCGCAGGCCACGCCCGCCGGACAGCAGCAGGCCGTAGGAGGCGATCAGCATCACCTCGAAGAACACAAACAGATTGAAGATGTCGCCGGTCAGGAAGGCACCGTTGAGGCCAACCAGCTGGAACTGGAACAGCGCATGGAAGTGCGGTGCGCGCCGGTCCCAGCCGGTGCAGGCATACAGCAGGCAGGCGATGGCCAGCAGCAGGGTGGTGCCCAGCATCCAGCCGGCCAGGCCGTCAGCGACCAGCGCGATGCCCAACCGTGCCGGCCAGTCGCCGAGCAGGTAGGCCGAGATCTGGCCCTGGCTGGTCTGTACGATCAACAGCGCCACCGCCACCGCCAGCGCGGCCATGCTGGCCCAAGCCACCGTGCGCTGCACCTTGGGGCCATAGCGGCGGTGCTCGATGAACAGCGACAGCGCGGCGCCCAACAGCGGGATCAGGATCGGCAGGATCACCAGGTGGTTCATGCGCCGCCCTCCGCCTTGGCGGCATCGGCTGCCGGCAGCTCGGGTTCATGCGCGTCCACATGGTCGCTGTGGTTGTCGCTGCGGCTGCGCATCGCCAGCACGATGCTCACCGCGGTCATCGCGAAGGCAATCACGATCGCAGTCAGTACCAGCGCCTGCGGCAATGGGTCGGTGTAATGCACCAGGCTGGTGGCCACGCCGTCCTTGAGCACCGGCGCCTTGCCGGTGACCGGCCGCCCGGCACTGAAGATCAGCAGGTTGGTGGCGTAGGACAGGAAGGTCATGCCCAGGATCACATCGAAGCTGCGCGCACGCAGCAGCAGGTAGATGCCGATGCCGGCCAGTACGCCGATGGCGCTTGCCAGTGCCAGTTCCATCAGTGCATCTCCCCGGTGCGTGCCGAACGGCGGTGGATATCGATTTCGCCGTTGCGGGCATTGCGGGTGCGCGAGGGCTTGATGGTGCCCATCATCGACAGGATCAGCATCACCCCGCCAAACACCACCAGGTAGACGCCAGTATCAAAGCCAATGGCGCTGGCCAATGGCACCTCGCCGATCAGCGGCAGGTGCAGGTCCAGGTGACCACTGGTCAGGAACGGCACGCCGAACAGCATCGACGCCGCGCCGCTGAGCAGGGCGATCAACAGGCCCAGGCCGATGCAGCGGATGTAGTCGAAGCCGAAGCGCGACTCCACCGACACCGTGCCCTGGATCACGTACTGGATCAGCAGCGGCACCGCCAGCACCAGGCCGGCGACGAAGCCACCGCCCGGCGCGTTGTGGCCGCGCAGGAACAGGAAGATCGATACCGTCAATGTCAGCGGGAACATGATCTGGGCCAGGTCGGCCGGCACCGGCAGCTTGATCGGCGGCCCCGGCATGATCTGCTCCGGTGCCATCCGCGTACGCCGCAGCATGGCGTGCACCACCAGCGCGGCGATGCCGAACACGGTGATTTCGCCAAAGGTATCGAAGCCGCGGAAGTCGACCAGGATCACGTTGACCACGTTGTGGCCATAGGCCTCGGGCAGCGAACGCAGCAGCATCTCCCCGGCCATGGTGTTGGGCGGCAAGGTCATCAGCGAGTAGGCCAGCGCGGCGATGCCGCCGCCGGCGATGATGGCGATCAGCGCATCACGACGCTTGCGCCAGCGTGCGTGCTCCGGCGGCGACTGTGCGGGCAGGTAGTTCATGCCCAGCAGCATCAGCGCCAGCGTCACCATCTCCACCATCAGCTGGGTCAGGGCCAGGTCGGGGGCCGACAGGAACACGAAGGTCAGCGCCACCATCAGGCCGGTGCCGCCCATCACGATCACCGCCAGCAAGCGTTGCTGGTACAGGAACAGTCCGGCAAACGCGCAGGCCAGCATCACCAGCCACAGTGTCCAGCCCAGCAAGGGCATGGACTGCGGGGCCGGCCATACCGGCATCACCGGATTGGCGATGTAAGGCGCGGCGGCAACGATCACGGCCACCAGTACCAGCGCGAACAGCATGCGCTGCAGGCTGCCATTGGCCAGTGCGGCGGTGACGGCGTGGGCGAAGCCGAACAAGGCGTCCAAACCGCGATGGAACAGGTGTTTGCCGGTGGGGCGGTTGCGCGCGGCATACAGGTCGGTGAAGCGACGCAGGCCGAAATACAGGGCAATACCGCCCACCACGCCGATCGCGCTCATCACCAGTGGCAGGTTGAAGCCATGCCAGACCGACAGGCTGTACTGCGGCATCGAGGCGCCGAGGATGGATGCGGCCGCGGTGTGCAGCACCGGCGCGATGGTCAGCGCCGGGGCGATGCCGACGGCCAGGCAGATCACCACCAGCACTTCCACCGGCACCTTCATCCAGCGCGGCGGCTCATGCGGCACCACGTCGATGTCGACCGGGCCCTTGCCGAAGAAGGTGTCATGGACGAAGCGCAGGCTGTAGGCCACGCCGAGGACGCCGGCCAGCAGCGCGGCGACGCTGATCGCCGAACGCATCCAGTCCGGGCCCTGGGTGGCCAGGGCCTCGGCGAACAGCATTTCCTTGGACAGGAAGCCGTTGAGCAGCGGGATGCCGGCCATCGCCAGCGAGGCGACGATGGCCAGTGCGCTGGTGATCGGCATCAAGCGGCGCAGGCCGCCGAGGCGGCGCATGTCGCGGGTGCCGGTCTCGTGGTCGATGATGCCGGCGGCCATGAACAGCGAGGCCTTGAAGGTGGCGTGGTTGAGGATGTGGAATACGCCGGCCACCACCGCCATCGGCGTGGACAGGCCGAACAGCAGGGTGATCAGGCCCAGGTGCGAGATCGTCGAATAGGCCAGCAGGCCTTTGAGATCATGCTGGAAGATCGCATTCCAGGCGCCGATCAACAGGGTGAGCGCACCAATGCCACTGACCACATAGAAGAACAGCTCGCTGCCGGCCAGCGCCGGGTGCAGGCGCGCCAGCAGGAACACGCCGGCCTTCACCATCGTTGCCGAGTGCAGGTAGGCCGACACCGGGGTCGGCGCGGCCATCGCCTGCGGTAGCCAGAAGTGGAACGGGAACTGCGCGCTCTTGGTGAAGATGCCGGCCAGCACCAGCAGCAGTGCCCACGGGTACAAGGCGCTGCTGCGGATCAGCGCGCCCGAGGCCAGCACCACGTCCAGGTCGAAGCTGCCGACGATGCGGCCGATCAGCAGCACGCCGGCCAGCAGCGCCAGGCCGCCACCGCCGGTGACGATCAAGGCCATCCGCGCGCCCTCGCGGGCGTCCTTGCGGTGCGACCAGAAGCCGATCAGCAGGAACGAGCTGATGCTGGTCAGTTCCCAGAACACCATCAGCAACAGCAGGTTGCCGGCCAGCACCATGCCCAGCATCGCGCCCATGAACAGCAGCAGGTAGCTGTAGAAGCGGCGCGCGCTGTCCTGTGCCGACAGGTAGTAGTGCGCATACAGCACCACCAGCGCGCCGATGCCGAGCACCAGCCCGGTGAACATCCACGCCAGGCCATCCAGGCGCAGGCTGAAGTCCAGGCCGATCTGCGGCAGCCACTGCCAGCTGTTGCGGACGATCTCGCCATCGAGCACGGCGGGGGTGACGCTGCCGAGCAGCGCCAGGCCCAGTACTGGTGCCGCGCCCGCCAGGCATGCGGCTGCGCCACGTGACAGGCGGCCAATCAGGGCGATGGCCGCTGCCAGCAGAAAGGGCAGCGCAAGCAGCAGCAACAGGACTGGCGTCATGTAGGGCGCGGTTCAGAAAGGGGTTTTGCAGTCTAACAGGCGATTTTTTCGATCCGCGACTTTTTCTGAATGATCCGTTCGGGTTAGATCGCCGGAGCCAGTGCTGCCAGTGGCTCCGGCCCGAAAACGTGAAAGCGGTGCGTCGCGTCGGGTTGTCTGGGCGCCATCCGATGCGGTGCAGCCGCCTGGCCGTTTGTAGGAGCGGCGTGAGCCGCGAAGCCGGTGGATCATCAGGTTGCGCAAATGCCAAGGGCTTCAGCAACATCGGTAGCCCGGATGCGCTGCGCCAACCGGGCTACCTTGGTGGCGCGTAGTCCGGCACTTTGTAGGAGCGGCGTGAGCCGCGAAGCTGGCGAAACCAATGCTGTTGCAATAGCAATAGCGCAAATCCGAAGCACCCCTCCCCAGCCCTCCCCTTGCCTACGGCAAAGGGAGGGGGCAAATGCCGCTCCCACAGGGCGATGCTCAACCCCGGTTCCTGCTTCGGAATCAGGGGTGCTTCGCCTATCCTTCATCGCATGGAGAACGATATTCGCAGTGTCGCGGACCAACGCCGCGCGCTGGTATTTGGCGGCAGTGGTCAGATCGGCAAGCGTCTGTTGGCGAACCTGGTTGCGGCGGGCTGGCAGGTAACAGCGGTGACCCGGCAGGCGCGTGAGCCCATGCCCGGGGTGGCGTGGCAGCTCGGCGATCTGTCCAGCACGAATCTGGCAGATCAACCCATGGACGCGGTTTTCAGCTGCGGCCCGCTGGATCATTTCGCGCGTTGGTATGCCGCCTCGGCCATTGCTGCACCGCGTGTGGTGGCATTTGGCTCGACCAGCGTGGACGTGAAACAGGACTCGTCCGAGCCGGCCGAGCGCGATGTCGCGCGGCGTCTGCGCGAAGCCGAACGCCTGCTGTTTGACAGCGCCGCAGCGCGGAACGTGGCGGCGACGGTGCTGCGGCCAACCCTGGTCTACGGTGCCGCCAGCGACAAGACCCTCACCAAGATCGCGGCGCTGGCCACGCGTACCGGTTTCTTTGCATTGCCCGCCAATGCCAATGGCCTGCGCCAGCCGGTGCATGTGCAGGATCTGGCTGACGCGGCAATGCAAGTACTGCCGCATCCATCCACTTCAGGCCAGGCCTATGCCTTGGGCGGTGGCGAAGTGCTGGGCTATGCCGAGATGGTGCGACGGACGCTGGCCTGTCTGCCCTCGCGGCCGCGTTTGCTGCGCCTGCCCACACCGCTGTTCAAGCTGGCCTTGCGGCTTGCGCATGCCGGCGGGCGCCTGCAGGGCATGAATGCCGCCGCGCTGGCGCGGATGACCGAGCCGCTGGCATTCGATATCGAACCGGCACGCCGCGATTTCGGCTATGCGCCGCGCGCCTTCGTGGCCGAGGCGGCGATGTTCATTGCGACGCCAGCATCAGCACAGGCATAGCCTGATCGCAGGGATGCGTGTTCCCGGGTAGCGGGTCAGGAAAGAGGTGGCGGGTCAGGAAAGAGACAGCGCGGCGGATGTATCCGCCGCACTCAGTAACGCCAGCCGAACTGCCGGAACAGCTTGGCCAGCACCCAGATCGGGCCGATCAGCAGGTAGGTCAGGTCGGTGAGGAAACTCGGCCGGCGGCCTTCGATCTTGTGGCCGATGAACTGCGCTATCCATGCCACCACGAACACACCGATGGCGATGTACAGCAGCATCTGGATGCCGAGCCGGTCTTCCAGCAGCCGGCAGATGCAGCCGAACACGAAGAAGATGATCAGCATGCCGATGCCCAGCGGGCGCGACAGCCGGTTGTAATAGGCCCAGGTGCCAAACATGGCGAACGCCGCCCAGATGCCATGCTGGAACCACGGCACGAGCGGCGGGATGCACCACAGCAGGGCGATGACTGACCACAGGATCGCGGGCACCGCGATGACGTGGATGGCCTGGTTGGTGTGGTTGACGTGATCGCCGGAGTAGCTGGCGAAATAACGATCCACCGGTCGCGCAATACTCATTCCACGTTCCCTCCCGGGTTGACTGGCAGAGCATAGCGCGGCTTCCCTACGGATGCGCACGGTGGCCGTGCGCATCCGTGACCGGTACTGCAGGAATCAGTCGACGCTGATGCCGGCCAGCTTGTCCAGCGCTTCGGCGTACTTGGCGCGGGTGCGTTCGATCACCTCGGCCGGCAGGGCGGGGCCCGGCGCGGTCTTGTCCCAGTCCAGCGTTTCCAGATAGTCGCGCACGAACTGCTTGTCGTAGCTGGGCGGGCTGATGCCCACCTGGTATTCGTCGGCCGGCCAGTAACGCGAGGAGTCCGGGGTCAGCATCTCGTCCATGATGTACAGACGGCCATCGGCATCGGTACCGAACTCGAACTTGGTGTCGGCCAGCAGGATGCCGCGCTCGGCCGCGTATTCGGCGGCGAACTTGTAGATGCGCAGGGTCGCGTCACGCACCTTCTCGGCCATGTCGGCGCCAACCGCCTTGACCATCGCGTCGAAGTCGATGTTCTCGTCGTGGTCGCCCACTGCCGCCTTGGTCGACGGGGTGAAGATGGCCTCGGGCAGCTTTTCGGCCTGCTGCAGGCCGTCGGGCAGGGCGATGCCGCTGATCTTGCCGGTGCGCTGGTAGTCCTTCCAGCCGCTGCCGATCACGTAGCCGCGGGCAATGGCTTCCACCGGTACCGGCTTGAGCTTCTTGGTCACCACCGCACGCTTGGCGTACAGCGCCGGGTCCACGCCTTCGGGCAGCACGCTGGCCACGTCGATGCCGGTCAGGTGATTGGGCATCAGGTGCGCGGTCTTGGCGAACCAGAAGTTGGACACCTGGCACAGCATCTCGCCCTTGCCCGGGATCGGGTCGGGCAGCACCACGTCGAATGCCGACAGGCGGTCGGTGGCAACCATCAACAGGTATTCGCCCGGGGGTGTTCCGGCTGGCAGACGTTCGCGCGGGATATCAAACACATCACGCACCTTGCCGCGATGGCGCAAGGGCAGGCCGGGAAGATCGGATTGCAACAGCGTGGTCGGCACGGGCACTCCTGGGACTTGGCAATGAATGCCGCCGGCGTGGAGGACCCGGGTCTGGAGGACCCGCAGGGCCCGCGGCTGGTCGGCGGGCGGCCTAGTGTACGGCGGGATTGGGCCGCTGTGGCATAAAATGCACGTCTTGATTGTCCTCAGGCCATTCGCCCACCCATGCGCTGGTACGGAAAACTGTTCGGTTTCATTGCCGGGGCCCTGCTTTTCAGGCCCAACCCCTTGTTTGGCGGGATAATTGGCCTGTTGCTGGGGCATGCCTTCGATAGCGACTGGTTCAAGCTGGGCAAGGACCTGCCGTACCGTGAACTGGGGGTGCCCCGCGACGCCACCGACGCCGAGATCGACCTGGCCTACCGCCGCCTGATGTCCCAGTACCACCCCGACAAAGTTGCCGGCGCCGCCCCCGAGCTGCGCGCCCAGGCTGAAAAGAAGGCCCGGCAGATCAACGCCGCCTACGACCGCATCAAAACCCTGCGCAAGCGCTGAAAGGCTCCGTCATGTCCAACTGCATCATCGCCCCGTCCATTCTCTCGGCCAATTTCGCCAAGCTCGGCGAGGAGGTCGACAACGTGTTGGCCGCCGGTGCCGACTGGGTCCATTTCGACGTGATGGACAACCATTACGTGCCCAACCTGACCATCGGCCCGATGGTTTGCCAGGCGCTGCGCAAGCACGGCGTCACCGCGCCCATCGACGTGCACCTGATGGTCGAGCCGGTGGACCGCATCGTGCCGGACTTCGCCGAGGCCGGTGCCAGCATCATCAGCTTCCACCCGGAAGCCAGCCGCCACGTCCACCGCACCATCCAGCTGATCAAGTCGCATGGCTGCAAGGCCGGTCTGGTGCTGAACCCGGCAACGCCGGTCGAAGTGCTGGACTGGGTGTTGGAAGACCTGGACCTGGTGCTGCTGATGTCGGTCAACCCGGGCTTCGGTGGTCAGGCCTTCATCCCGTCGACGCTGGACAAGCTGCGCGCAGTGCGCGCGATGATCGACAAGCTCGGCAAACCGGTGATGCTGGAAGTGGACGGCGGCGTAAAGGCCGACAACATCGGTGAGATCGCTGCTGCCGGTGCCGACGCCTTCGTTGCCGGTTCGGCCATTTTCAACGCGCCCAACTACGCCGAGATGATCAGCAAGATGCGCGGCAATGTCGCCGCGGCGCGAGGCTGAGTGATGGGCGCGGCGGAAGTGCAGATTCGTCCGGCCATCGCCGATGACGCAGGCCTGATCCTGCACTTCATCCGCGAGCTGGCCATTTACGAGAAAGCCGAATCCTCGGTGCAGACCGACGAGGCTGGCATTCGTGCCAGCCTGTTTGCTGCCGATGCCAAGGCACAGGCCCTGATCTGCGAACGCGGTGGTCAGGCGATTGGCTACGCCGTGTTTTTCTACAACTATTCGACCTGGTTGGGTCGCAACGGCATCTACCTGGAAGACCTGTACGTAAGCCCCGATGCGCGCGGCAGCGGGGCCGGCAAGGCCCTGCTGCAGCACATTGCCAGGCTGGCAGTGGCGCAGGGCTGCGGTCGTTTCGAGTGGTCGGTGCTGGACTGGAACACCCCGGCCATCGACTTCTACAAGGCTGCCGGTGCAGTAGCGCAGGACGAGTGGACGGTCTACCGCCTGCAGGGTGAAGCGTTGCAGAAATTCGCCAAAGGCGGCTGAACCGTAGTGCCGAGCCATGCTCGGCAGGGGCTTCACCGACAATGCCAAGGTAGTGCCGAGCCATGCTCGGCAAAGGCTTCACCTGTGATCTTTGGAATTCCCCGGTAATGCCCCAGCCGAGCATGGCTCGGCTCTACCGGTGAAGCGAAAAAAAGCCGCAACGTTGCCGTTGCGGCCGGGGAATCATCGGAGGCTGATCCTGCCTCCATCCATCGTCCTTGCTATGGCCTTTCATTCTCCGGATGCGCTGTGACAACACAGTGACATTCACCCGCCTGCAGCAATCCCCTTGCTAGGCTGCGCGCCTTCCCTGGAGATCCGCATGCAAGCAGCGCCCTGGTACCTGATCCTCAATGGCAAATCCGCTGGCGACGATGCTGTGCGCGATGCAGTGGCGCAGATGCGGGAAAAAGGGCAGGGTCTGCAGGTGCGGGTGACCTGGGAAGCCGGCGACGCCGAACGCTATGTGCGCGAAGCCATCGCCGCGCAGGCGCAGCTGCTGATTGCAGGCGGCGGCGACGGCACCTTGAGCGAAGTCGCCGAGGCGCTGGCGCACACGGGGCAGGATGCCTCGCGATTGCCGGCCTTGGCCTTGCTGCCATTGGGCACCGCCAACGACTTCGCCACCGCTGCCGGCATTCCGCTCGAACCGTTGGCGGCATTGCAGCTGCCAGCACATACGCAGGCGCGTGCCATCGACCTGCTGCGTGTCGAGGGTGATGGCAAGGTGCACTGGTGTGCCAACCTGGCCAGCGGCGGCTTTGGCACCGAAGTGACGGTGGAAACCCATGAAGGCCTGAAGAAGATGCTCGGTGGCCTGGCTTACGTGATCACCGGGATCAGCAAGCTCGGGCGGATCGAGCCGATCCAGGCACGCATCCGTGGCGAGGATTTCGAATGGCAGGGCGGTTTCATCGCACTTGGTATCGGCAATGGCCGCCAGGCCGGAGGCGGCCAGCAGCTATGCCCCGATGCGCTGTTGGATGACGGGTTGCTGGACCTGACCATCATTCCGGAGCTGTCCGGCGAACTGATGACCACCCTCGGCACCTTGTTCAGCGAAGGCAAGCATGCGGCGCTGGAGCAGGTGGCTGAACGTGCACGGCTGCGCGAGCTGTGGATCGAGGCCGAGCAGCCGCTCACCCTGAACCTGGACGGTGAACCGCTGCAGGCCCGACGCTTCCATATCCAGTGCGTGGCCGGGCGGGTACGCATGCATCTGCCGGCCGCAACAGCCCTGCTGGGCAGCTGAATCGTTGCTGCTGCAAGCAAATCCCCATGCTGCGGATGCACACCGGGCCCCAATCTTGCGGTAGAGTGGCCCGGTGCCCATTCTGACGACCAAGCGTTCCCTTTCTTCCGCTCGCCGCTGGTGGCGATGGTGGCCCGTTGCCGTCGTCCGTACCGCCACCGTCGATTCCCGGAAGGAAAGCCGTCTTGATCACGCAAGAGCAGTTCCAGCAGCTGGCCGCTGAAGGCCACAGCGCACACCCGCATAATTTTGTCCCCGTCGTCCGTGAAGTGCTGTCCGACCTGGACACGCCGCTTTCGGTCTACCTGAAACTCGCCGACGGCCCCTATACCTATCTGTTCGAATCGGTCGAAGGCGGCGAACGCTTCGGGCGCTATTCCATCATCGGCCTGCCGGCACGCCGCATCTACAGCTTCCGCAGCCATACGCTGGAAGTCAGCGAGCTGGGCGAAGTGGTGGAGCGCCGCGAGGTGGCCGACCCGCTGGCCGAGGTGGAAGTGCTGCGCAAGCAGTATTCGGTGCCGCAGCTGGACGGCCTGCCGGGCTTCACCGGTGGCCTGGTTGGCTGGTTCGGTTTCGAGTGCATCCAGTACATCGAGCCGCACCTGGGCGCGGGCGAAAAGCCTGATGAGCTGGGCACGCCCGACATCCTGCTGATGCTGTCCGAAGAGCTGGCGGTGTTCGACAACCTCAAGGGCCGCCTGTACCTGATCGTGCACGCCGACCCGGCGCAGCCACAGGCCTGGGCGCGCGCAAATCGCCGCCTCGATGAGCTGGCCCACCGCCTGCGTCAGGGCGGTGCCGGTTACCCGCAGTCGCAGGTGTCCGACGCCATCGACGAGCAGGATTTCCAGTCCTCGTTTACCCGCGAGGAATACCACGCAGTGGTGCGCAAGGCGCAGGAATACGTGCGTGCCGGCGATATCTTCCAGGTGGTGCCGAGCCAGCGCCTGCGCGTGCCGTTCCGTGCGCGGCCGATCGATGTCTACCGCGCGCTGCGCGCGTTGAATCCGTCGCCGTACATGTATTTCATCGATGTTGGCGGCACCCAGGTGGTCGGCTCCTCGCCGGAGATCCTGGCGCGGCTGCGCGATGGCATCGTCACCGTGCGCCCGATCGCCGGCACCCGCCCGCGCGGCGCCACGCCGGAGCTGGACAAGGCCTTGGAGGTCGAGCTGCTGGCCGATCCCAAGGAGCGCGCCGAGCACGTGATGCTGATCGACCTGGGCCGCAATGACGTGGGCCGCGTCGCCGAACCGGGCACGGTCAAGGTGGGCGAGCAGTTCGTGATCGAGCGCTACAGCCACGTCATGCACATCGTCAGCGAAGTCACCGGCACCTTGAGGGCCGGCCTGAGCTATAGCGACGTGATGCGCGCAACCTTCCCGGCCGGCACCGTCAGCGGCGCACCGAAGATCCGCGCGCTGGAGATCATCCGCGAGCTGGAGCCGGTCAAGCGCAATGTCTATTCCGGCGCGGTCGGCTACATCGGCTGGAACGGCGATGCCGATACCGCCATTGCCATCCGCACCGCGGTGATCCAGGACGGTTACCTGTACGTGCAGGCCGGCGGCGGCGTGGTCTATGACTCCGATCCCGATGCCGAATGGCAGGAAACCATGAACAAGGGTCGCGCGCTGTTCCGTGCGGTGGCGCAGGCGGCGAAGGGGCTGTGATGCGCTTCGTGCCGGCTGCTGATTGCCGTGCCTTGCAGGTTCGAGGCGATGTTCGATTTCACCAAGGAGATAGGTTGATGCAACGGATACTGCCGCGTGCTTTGGTTCTGCTGTTGTCGCTGGTTCCATTGGCCGCCATGGCGCAGGTCAACAGCCTCCCATCGCAGCCGCATCTACTGGTGAAGGGGCAGGCGCAGCGGGAAGTTGTGCCGGATCAGTTCGGTATCAAAGTCACCCTGCGTTCGATAGACAAGGCCCCCGCCGTTGCCCGCGAACGCGCGCAAGCCAATGCGGCGCAGGTACTGGCTGCCTTCAAGGCCCAAAAAGCATTGCCTGACAGCGTGCAGGCGTCGGCGCTGAGCATCACTCCGGAGTACAAGTACCAGAACAACGTGCAGGTATTTACCGGAAGCAAGGTTGAGCGCTCGTTGTCGGCCGAGTTCGGTTCATTGGAGGAGGTGCGCCGCCTGCTTGGTAGCTTGACGACCAGTGAAGAGCTGCAGGTTTCGGGGATCACCACCAGCTTCAAGGATGAGGCCGGCGTCCGCGTCGAATTGAAACGCCAGGCTGCTCAGCAGACCCGGGATACGGCCAAGAATCTAGCTGACTCCTACGGGGTACGTTTGGGTGGGCTGTACACCATCTCCGAAGTCGCTCCGAACTTTGCCTATGGCATTCAGGCTGGCACTTGGCCTGGCGAGAATGGGAGTAGGGGGGGGCGGTAGCCGACGGGCGTCCATGGCTCCCCCTGGTAGGCAGGGTGTCGGTGCGCCCGCATCCGCTGGCTTTGCCGAATCGCTTGAAGCCGGCAGCATCACTCTTTCCGAAAACGTCTACGCGGTCTTCCTGATCGCCCAATGAGTCCTTTCCCATGCTGTTGATGATCGATAACTACGATTGAGGTCTACTGGCGTCTATCAACCTCCATGGAACAACTCTAAGTCTATGTTTTTAAAGGGTTGATCGTCCATCGAGCGATTCTGAAAGCTGGACAAATCCAGTGCTCATGTGTGTAATGGAGTGTGTAACGGGCCAAACTGGAGGCGTTATACACATGGCACTCACAGCACTCAATCTTCTCTCGGCGCGCAAAGTGGAAACGGCGCAGCCCAGGCCCAAGGTGTACCAACTCCGGGACGGAGGCAGCCTCTTTTTGCGCGTTCAGCCCAACGGCTCCAAGCTCTGGTGGTACCGCTACCGGCTGGGCGGCGCTGAACAGGTGTACTCAATCGGGGTGTACCCAAAGGTCACGCTGGAGGCAGCCCGTGCGGAACGGGACCGGGCAAAGGCGTTGGTCAAGAAGGGCCTCGACCCCATCGTGGAGAAAAAGGCGGCGATCGCCCTCCAGGCCGACACATACGAACGCACGTTCGAGACCGTTGCTCGGGAGTGGATCGTCAGCAATGCTCACTGGAGCGAGTACTACACCAACCAGGTCACCAGCTACCTTGAGAAGGATGTTTTCCCCCGGATTGGCAAGTTGCCGATCAGCAGCATCAGGGCTCCACATCTGCGCCCCATCATCAAGGATGTGGCGGCTCGTGGCGCGAAGACTGTGGCGATCCTCATCCGCCAGTGGTGTGGGCAAATCTTCAGTTATGCGGCTGCCCAAGGTCTCTGCGAATACGATCCTGCCGCCTTGCTCAAGGGACTGGTCAAGCGCCCTCAGGTCCGCCACAACCCTCCGTTGACATGGGCAGAGATCCCGGACTTTCTCAATCGTGTGGACAACGAAGGGGGTTACCAGACGACAGTCCTCGCCCTCAAGCTGATGGCTTTGACCTACGTGCGCACCGTAGAACTGCGCAAGGCCTCCTGGGAAGAGTTCGACCTGGACAACGCCATGTGGTCGATTCCGTCCGAGCGCATGAAGATGCGACGCCCCCATCTGGTTCCCCTGTCACGGCAGGCGGTGGCCGCTCTTAGGGAACTACATGCTCTAACTGGCGGCGGCAAAGTATTGTTCCCGAGCTACAGAAAGCCGGGACAAGTGATGTCGGCAACGACGCTCAATCAAGCACTCAAGCGCATGGGTTATGGCGGACGGTTTTCGTCCCATGGCTTCCGCTCGACCGCAACGACGATCCTTGGACTGTTGGGATATCCGGAGAAGCGGGTCGATCTTCAACTCGCTCATTCCAAAAAGAGCAAGGACTCATCGCGCGCGCCCTACGATCACACGAAGTTTGTGGAGTCCCGCAAGGTAATCATGCAGGACTGGGCTGACATCCTTGACTCATTGCAGGCAGGGAAACCCGTTGAAGGGGTCACGAAGGCGTTTGGCCCCATGTCGAAGCGTAGAACGGCGCTGCTCCGTGTCATAGAGCGCGAGTGATGTCTGCTGCTTGGCGAGTGGAATGCCTAATGCACGTGTAGCACCTTGAACTGAAGACGCAGAACGAGGACATTGGCACTCGACTAGGTTGGAGCATTCTTGGCGACCTGCAGTGCTCTGCGCTCGAACCGCTCTGAAACAACGTCGGCTTGTCCGCAGGGCCGCTGCAGGTGGGTCACGATCTCGTAGGGTCCGTCAGACAGCGGCCGTGTGTGAATGCCCCATCCCTGCGCATGCTCAATGCGCGATTGCGCGGATACCCCGACGCCGTAGCCGGCAGCGACCCATAGCGCGATCATCTCGAAGGAAGAGACACGCTGAATGTTCTGTTGACTCACCGCGGGAAGAGAAGGCAGCCGCTGATCCAGCAAAGGGCAATTCTCTGCAGGCCAGCGAAAGACGGAGTAGTCCAACAGTTCGGCGATCGTGAGCTTCGCCTGGTCAAGTAAGGGAAAGCGCAACGGCATGGCGACGGCCATGTTCTCGGTCCATAGAGGTTGGCTTTTCAGCGACGGATCGCTCGATCCTTCAAGCGTCATGCCCGCGTCGTAGCGGCCTTCCCGAAGTCCCGCAATCAAATCATCGGCTGTGACCTCATGAAACGAAATGGTGACTTCCGGCTCTTCCGCACGCTGCAACGCAAGCAATGCCGAAAGATGCGATGACGGTACGCCAGGCGCTATGGCAAGCCTGAAATTGGAAAAGGAAAACTGGCTGGTGGCGTCGTGCATGAGAGCCCCCACAAAGCGATCGGATCAAAAAGGCGAGCCACCATGATAGCCAAAAGAGATATCTTTAACGTGGTTAAATTCGGTCGATTGATCGACGCTTCTGGTGATGCAGAAGCGCAGCGTTCAACCGGGCCGCCCCCCTGGCACAACCACCTATGAAGCCGAGCCGGCACTGGCCTTCGGCCAAGCGGTGCGTGCTGCCCGCTTGGCGCAGGGAGTCGCTCAGGATGAATTCGCGTCCATGGCTGGTATAGCTCGCTCGCATATGGGCAAGATCGAGCGTGGGGAGCACATGCCCACGCTCGCATTGATACTGAAAATCTCCGCTGCCCTCAGCATAAGTGCGGCAGAGCTGATGAGTGCAACGGAACGCAATCTTCGTGCCGATGCCCAATCTTAAGTGGTGCGGTCCGTTGCGTCAGTCGCTCGAAGGGTCCCGGAGGCGGTCGATAAATCGCACCAGCGAAGCCGATGAGTTGCTGCTTTCGAGTCGAAGCAGGTAGGTGGTGATCACGGCTGTATCCAGCGCCAATGGACGGATCACCACGTCCGGTCGCTGGCTGACCGGAATCTTGGTCGCCGTCATGAAGCCCACGCCGTAGCCGGCACCGACCAAGGTGAGCATCATGTCCAGCGAGGAAACCTCCTCAACGACATTCAGTTTGTGTTCCTGGGTCTGCAGGAGGCGCGCCAACTCGCGGCAGTAGCCTTCGCACACCTGGGGATCGCACAGGACAAGAGGATGCCCCCGGAGTTCATGGAGTGGAACCTCCTTGTGGACGAGCAGTGCGTGCCGGGCTGGCAAGGCGACCACCAGCGGGTCCTGCCAGATAGGTTCGGCGACGATGCCATCACCGACGTCGGCGGTATGAGCGAATCCGATGCAGAAGTCGCCCGAGCGCAGGCCGCGCAACTGCTCGGCCAAAGGCACTTCGGACATCCGTATCTCGATCTCGGGTTCTTCGGCACGGCAACGGGCTAGAAACGCCGACAGCCGGGGATCGAGCGCGCCGTCGGATACGGCGATGCGCAGGCTGCCTCGCAAGCCCGCCGCGACAGCCTTGACGTTCTCGCGGGCCTGCTCCAGGACGGTGAATAGCCGGCGAGTGTCCTGCAGGAACACGGCACCCGCAGCGGTCAGTCGGGTGCCCCGGCGGTCCCGGTCGAAGAGCACAGCGCCTAACTCGTCCTCAAGCTCCTTGATGGCGCGGGACAGAGGAGGTTGCTCAATGTGAAGACGCTCAGCCGCCCGTGTGAAATGAAGTTCTTCGGCCAAAACGATAAAGCAACGCAGGTGCCGCAGTTCCATGAGCAATGTTCCTATTCAGGCGCTGACGACCTCCTTCTGTTTGCTCCACGCGATGCAGGTTGAAAACTTCTTTTAAGCGATGTTTTTTCATATGTTCTTGAGCATGAGATGTAGGCGTTCAACTTTTCCAAACGAGAGGCCGGGCTGTGTTTGACCGAGCATTCAAGAGCCCTGTTTATCCACGGCGCTAAGGTTCAATCTTTACAATGTCCCCAATGCCTTGTACGTATGCGAGTGCATAGGCCATCTCTCCAGAGGTTTGCGCATGCAAAAACATCAATGGTTGTCCGCGTGTTATCTCGTCACCTAAGCGCACCTGCAATTGAATCCCTGCGGCTGGACTCTCAGGCGCACCGGCCAATTTGGCTAAACGAGAAAGCTTACGGTTGTCGATGTGTACTGCTCGGCCTGAAGTGGTTGCCAAAAGCGGTTCGACATAGAGAGCTTGGGGCGGCTCACGAAATCCCCCCTGAGCCGCGCAGATTCTCTGAAATTTTTCCCACGCGCGGCCACTGCTGATCGTCTCATGAGCCAACCGAAGTCCCTCCCCTTCTTTGGCGACGCCGCCAAGCTCAAGCACCGCGCCCGCCACCAACGCCACGCGGTCACATAGGTCTTGCGGCGCATCCGCCTCGTTGCGCAATACGGCCAACACGTCGCGCGCCTCCAACGCCGGGCCGATACCTCTGCCGACAGGCTGATTCCCGTCTGTAAACAGGCAACGCAATACAAGGCCAAATGACGCGGCGACTTCCGAAAGGTGATGCGCAAGATGCTCGGCAGTTTCCCGGCTGCGGACTTTTGCGGTTGGCCCAACCGGAATATCGATCACGATGTGGGTCGCCCCTGCTGCAATCTTCTTGGATAACACCGAGGCAATCAGTTGTCCTTGCGTGTCGATATCCAGTTCACGCTCAATACGCACGAAGATGTCGTCCGCGGGGCTGAGGTGCATCGCGCCGCCCCACGCCACGCATCCACCCTCTTTCTCCACGACCTTTCTGAGCGTATCCAGGTCCAGGTCTACAGGAGCCAGCGTTTCCATGGTGTCCGCGGTGCCAGCGGGAGAGGTGATGGCGCGTGATGAGGTCTTGGGCATCACCAATCCATTGGCTGCGGCGATGGCAACCACCAACGGCGTGGTGCGATTTCCCGGTAATCCGCCCACGCAATGCTTGTCCACAACAATCGGAGCCTGCCATTGCAGGTGATCCCCGACATCGACCATCGCACGGGTGAGATGGATGGTCTCTTGCATATCCAGAGGCAGTACCGCCGTTGCGGTCAGGAAGGCCGAAAGTGCGACATCGGTATAGCGACCATCGACCACATCACGGACGATCGCCTGCAACTCCGTCGTTTGCAGTCGGTGGCCGTGAATTCGCGCACGCACGGCCGACAACGATTCGAGCAGCGGAGGATGCCGAACCTGCACAAGATCGCCCTCATGAATGTCCAGGGCATCCCAGGCGGCCTCGGACAGAGCGATCTGTCCGGTTTTGAGCAGATCGCTGTCGATTTGGTACAGTAGCGCTTGCACAGTGCGGTCGCCGGCAATGATCAGTACCTGTGACCGCGGTGCCAGCCCTTCGGCACGGCAGACATGGCAATCGGTACGCATCAAGACGACGGGTTGATGCTGGGCATGCAGTCGCATGCGCAATGCTTGCAAGGCGGGTGTCTGGGGCGTGATGCGGGCACTCACAGGGCGAACTCCTGGTTTTGCATGGGCACCGATGCGTGCCAATTGAGTTCGCGCTGGATACGTTCGCGCAGCGCCTCAGAGGCATCAGATTCACCGTGAACAATGAACACTCTTTCCGGCGCCTTGGTAAAGCCGCGCAGCCATCGCATCAGCTCATCGCTGTCGGCATGAGCCGACAACATCGCAAGCTCGGCGACCTCTGCCTTGATCGGCATCCAGCGTCCATGGATCTTGACTTCGCGAGCGCCCTCAAGCAGCTTGCGCCCGCGCGTACCTGCTGCTTGGAATCCAGAGAACAGCAGCGTGTTCTGATGGCTACCGCCAAACGCTTCTATGTGATGCAGCACGCGGCCGCCGGTGGCCATGCCGCTGGCGGAAATAATCACCTTGGGGTATCGATTCGCCGATAGCGCCTTGGACTCTTCAACGTCGCGCACGTATGTGACTTCTGAGAATGCCGTCTCGAAATCGTGTTGAGCGAGCTTGTGGTCGTCGGCATGGCGGTGCAGCAGCGCAGTTGCGCTGGTGGCCATGGGACTGTCCAGATAGACGGGCACGTTGCGGAGCCGACCGCGCTGTCGCAACAGCCATAGGTCATAGATCAACGACTGCGCGCGTCCTACGGCAAAAGCGGGAATCACTACGGTGCCTCCGCGGCGAGTCGTACGCTCGATGATGTCGCCTAGCGCTTCGACGGCATCGGAACGGTCATGATGACGATTGCCATAGGTGGACTCGATGATGATGTAGTCCGCTTCCGTGACGGGTTCAGGATCAGGCATGACCGCATCGTCATAGCGGCCCAGGTCGCCGGAGAACACCAAACGCTTGCCGCCGATGTCGATCTGCGCCGTCGCCGCTCCAAGAATGTGGCCGGCCCTGCGTAGAACCAGGCGTGCACCGCCCGGCAATACCGTCTCCTGATGCAGTGGCACGGGCTTGAACTGCAAGAGCGTGCGTTCGGCATCTCGGACCCGATACAGGGCAAGGGCTGGCTTGTGCTTGGAAAATCCCTTCCGGTTGGCGAACTCGGCATCCTTCTCCTGCAACCAAGCACTGTCGAGCAGGATGAGTTCGGCGACGTCCCGTGTGGCTGGCGTCGAGAAAATCTTCCCGCGGAACCCGTTCAGCACCAATCGGGGGAGATATCCACAATGATCCAGGTGCGCGTGCGTCAGTACAACCGCATCGATGTCCTTGGACTCAACGACAAGATGCTGCCAGTTCAGCTCGCGCAGGTTCTTCAGTCCTTGGAAAAGTCCGCAGTCGATCAGGATGCGGGTACTGCCATATGTGATCAGGTGTTTGGAGCCGGTGACGGTACCGGCACCGCCCAGGCTGGTCAGTGAGAGCATGAAGTTGTCTCCTCGCTTGTTGGTGGGTTGTGAAATCAGGAGCTGGCGCGGTCACTGCGGACCGTGTCAGAACCACTTGAAATTCACGCGTCGGTCGCGGCAGCAGCAGCCTGCGAACTGTTCCAGCCGGTCACTTGCGCAGCGGCATAGATGGCATCCACCCAGGTGCATCGATTGGCGATCAGCATTCCAGCCACATCGAGGGTGCCGCCGTGGTTGATGTAGCCCAAAGCCCGCGTCTTCGAAGGGCCGCTGTCAATGCGGCGAAGCACGCCCAGCATCGGCTCAGGGCGGGTATGGCTTATCAACACGCGCGGCAGGTGAGGCGGGAAGAGCGCTTGCAGGGATTCGTCACCGAGCACGAAGGCGGCCTCAAGTTCGTCTCGCGGAATGCGTAGACGGCCGGGCTCGACCACCACGGTGATGCACGACGCAAGCCCATGGTGCTCCAGGCGGGCATGGGCTTTGAGCGCTTCCTCCAACTGGTAGGCGCCAATCGCTACGAATTGCAGTTGTGCGGTGGACGGATCGCCGGCTACATGGGCTGCTCCATGCTCGATCAGCGATTGAGCCGCGGCGGCACTGAAGTGATTCGGCGTGTCGCGCTTGGAGACCACCACACAAGCCACTTGGCCGCGGCTGGCGTAGACCGCTCGCAACGCGGCGCACGCCGTGTTTTCATCCACCGGGAACAACACGCGTGCGGTGTCCGACATCTCCCCCAGCAATGCTTCGCCAATGGTCGGGTCCTGGTGTGACTGCTCGTTCTTGCTGTTCTCCCAGGTGTGGGATGTGACGATCAGCGGGACGGAGATCCAGCCTGGCGGCTGGCCCAGCTCCTTCTGCCGACGCGCGAAGATGATCTCCTGGCGCATCAATCCAAGCATCTTGACCGCGAATGCCTCGTAGCTGACGATCAGGTTCAGCCCCCCTTTGTTGGCGAGGGCGGCGGCCGCAACGGCTTCTTCATTGAGTGCGGTGACCACCGAGCCATCCGTCGATTCCGGGACGCCGGGTTCGGGCACGTTGACGCGGTGCTTGAGCAGCGCCAGAGTGGCCCCCATCTTGTTGCTGGCCAGTTCGTCGGGATTGCCGATCCGGATGCGCAACTGTGGATTTGCCTGCACCAGCTCCACGAACCAACGGTCCAGTGCGGACATGGCGCTGCCCGATACCTCCGTTGGCGCCCAGGCCGGCATCGGCAGATGAGGGCTCGCTGGATGGCGTAGGGCCATGGGGTGCTCGCTTTCGCGCGAGCGCTGGCTCTGGCCGTGATTCGCAAGGACGGTGAGCGCGTTTTCCAGTTCGCTCTCGGGCACGAACAGCGCCGCAGCCCCTGCGTTGAAGGCCTCGCGTGCCTGCGCATCCTCGCGCGGATTGCCGTTCAGCGGCAGGTTGTGGGCGGCATTGGTCGCCGCGCCCGGGAAGCCAAAACCTTTCTCCGTCTCGGCGATCACGTAGGGCAGCTTGACCGGATAGCGCCGATCCGAGCGTGCGGCGAAGGCGCTCAGCGTGTCTTCGGCTTCAACAATGGCCCATGCGATCGCCATCGGATCACGTCCATCAACGATGACGGGATCGAAGCCGTTGTGGCGCAGATCTTCGGCCAGCCAGGTAGCGCCACCTTCCTGCACGATCTGGGTGCGCTGCTCGATGCGCCGTCCGTTGAGAATCATGACCGGGATGGCGAAGCCGCAGTCCTCGGCGCGCCACCAGCGCGGCGCCCAGTCCGAGCCACGGTGTTCCTCGAAAGCGCCATCACTGAGGAATGCCACCAGGCTTTCTCCCGGCAACGGCGTGTGCACATACTGCAGCCCGGCGAACCCCAGATAGCCGCCTTCGGAGATCGCGCCGGCCGTGTTCGGCCCGGCATGGCTACCCAGCGGTACCGCGGGCCGACCCTGCTTATCGATGGCATAGGAGTAGAAGTCCGCGATCAAACGCGACAGGCCCGCCTCGCTGCGGTCGTAGCGTCCACGCTGGGCGGCGGATACATCGCCGGTCAGTGCGTTCACCGCCTCGATCGCGGCCACGCAGTGCCCCTGCCCCATGAGCCAGCCGCGTGTCGTCCCGGTCAGCGCGTTGGCCAACAGATAACCCACGAAGGCTGGCACCATGTTGAGCGAGCCGCCGGTGTGGCCTTCGGGCGTTTGTTTGAAATCATCGGAGCCCAGTGGGCAGCCGCTTCGGTCGATGCGCCGGGCATAGGTCATATGCGCCACTACGCTCATGGCCGTGCAGGCCACCCGGTCGGCTGCAGCCAGCAGCGCATGGGCCGAGGCTTCGTCTGCTATACGCCTTTGCGCGACCAGACGTTGCACTAGGGCCTGCATACGTTCGATGGTTTCAGACCTGTGCGCGATGGGCCCGTAACCAGCACGCCAATCGGTTGCGAGGTTAGCTTGAGAGGACATTTCAGGTCTCCTTGAAAATAGTTGGATCGATAAAAAGATCAGCCTCGCGGATCGGTTTTCCCGCTAGAGAGAGCGTCGGCAATCAGCGAAGCGAGACCAATCCGGTTGCTCGGATGCGGTACTGCGTCGGTGGACGTAATTCGGGCAAACAACGGTGTCAATTGGGCCCAGGCATCCTCGGCGAACAGGGCATGCACCACTACGCACTCCGGCTTGCGCATTCCTTGCTCGGCGAGCTTGCGCGCCGCGACGGCGAGCGTGCGGCCTGATGATGCGATGTCGTCCACAAGCACCGGCGTTCTGCCGCGCCAGATCGACAGGTCGGGAACATCGATGTCCACGCTGCGATCGCCATGGCGTGTCTTGCGAAGCACAGCGTGCGGTACGCCGATGCGGGACGCGATGGCGCCGGCCCACTGCTCGCTTTCCTCGTCGGGGCCCACGATCAAAGGTTCTTCGACATGATTCGCGATCCAGTCGGCCAGCAGTGGTGCGGCATGCAAGGTGATGGTGGGGATCGTGTAGACCGCTGATAGTGTCGGATAGCGGTGCAGATGCGGATCCACCGTGAGCAGCTTGTCGAAGGTCGATGAGACCAGACGTGCGAAGGACCGCGACGTCACGCTTTCTCCGTCATGGAATCGCTTGTCCTGGCGCATGTAGGCCAGATACGGTGCGATCAGGTTCACCTCTTGCGCGCCAAGTTCGCGCGCCGCGTCAGCGGCAAAAGCCAGAAGCAGGAACTGCGGATCAGGATGG
Organism: Stenotrophomonas sp. STEN031; assembly: GCF_056759975.1. Taxonomy (NCBI): domain Bacteria; kingdom Pseudomonadati; phylum Pseudomonadota; class Gammaproteobacteria; order Lysobacterales; family Lysobacteraceae; genus Stenotrophomonas; species Stenotrophomonas sp. STEN031. The sequence continues at coordinate 98,179 of NZ_JBRREA010000010.1, read as the reverse complement.
GCCAGCGTGCAAATCACATCCACGATCCGATCGGCAGGTTCGCCATGCAACCGGACATAGCTCTCGCCATCGGGGAATCGGCGCGTTTCGATGCGGCCGGCTTCGCTGCCGCATGCCTGCGCGATGCCGCGGGCCAGATCTTCATTGCCGGGTAGGGCCAGGGTGAGTCGTTGCATCCATTTATCTCCTTATTTGTTGTCCTTGGTCTCTTATCGAGCGCGGGTGCCTTATCGTTCAGCTCGCTGTGTTCACCTTGCCAACTGGCTAATGACGACGGCATTGGCAGTACTGCGTCGACGTGGTAGCTCCACAAGCAACCAGGCTCTTGTCATGAACAGCAACAGAGTGGCTTGCATGGCGTTCAAGGAATCGATCTGCATCAGAATCGCCGTCCTACGGTGATCGTTCCGTAGACCGGGATTTCCTTTTGTCCACGAAATTCGCGGGTGCGGTGGTAGCGGGCTATCGCGATGCGCCAGTTGCCCTGAGTCATCGCGATGCCATAGCCCACATCGGCCACGAATGGCCGTTTATCAACACTATGACTGGACTTGAACGTATTGCCGTCCAACGTGATGTCGTGCAAAACCCAGCGACCGTCGAGTGCCACGAACAGGTGCCCGTTCCAGTTGCTGCCAGCGGTCTTACGCACGGGCGAGGTGTTTTCTCCAGCCGGGCGCAGCGGTGCGGTGCCTAAGTCGTCCGGCAGGCGTAGGCCATAGCGCAGTTCTCCGCCGACATTCGCGTAGGTGGCGAAATTGCCCAAGCTGCCGCCCCAGTGGCGGGTCAGATCCCAACCCCAACCGCTGACGTTTTCTTGCCTGATGACTCGTGTTCGGCGTTCGTGGAGCAACTGCAGCACGGGTTCGTCGCGCAGTTGATGTCTCCAGCCATTGAATCTGTCCACTCCGACGGTGTCATGCCACCAGTTCTGGACTTGCCTGGCCTGGGAGGAGGGCCCCACCACCCCCACGCGGAGTTGCGAAGTGCGCAGCGTATCGCCCCGCCTCGCGTTATAGCCAAGGCTCAACATCAAGGCGCCCGCGAAAGGACGATCATCCTTGATGAGATCGCTGCGCGTTTTGTCGTTCGGGGTGTACATCATCTGCCCGAAGCCGATGGTCATGTTCTGTTCGTCGAAGCCTTGGGGTTGGAGCATCGTGAGAAAGCGATTCAGCCCACGGACGAGACGCGGTAGACAAGGGTCATCGCTATAGTCCACGAGGTTGGGGGAAACCCAACTGGCGAGAAACCCGTTGGAGTACCCTTGGTCTTGTCCAATGCCGCCGAACATGTCGTTGTCGATCCGCAGATTGAGCGTTCCCGTTGAGCGCAGCGGGTTGTCCTGGTGGCAGGACTGGGCCTGTGCGGAGGCGCTCAGCAATAGCAGCAGCAAGGGGGCTGCGACTTTCAGCCTCCATTCAGTTTGGTCGGTGGACTGAACCTTCGTCACGCTGGCGTGCCACCCTGCCCAGGGGTTGCAGTCGCAATGACCGATTGGGGCTGGCGCACCAGCATCACCGGAACTGGTGCGATGCGAGCGAGCTGCTCTGCATCGCTTCCCATCAGCAGCCTGTCCACGCCCCGGCGTCCGTGAGTACCCAACACCACCAACTCGCATTGAGTGGTCAGTGCCTGCTGAGCGATGAGCACCGAGACGCGCTCGCCCTTGCTTTCCAGAAGGACGGTCTCAACCGCCAGGCCTTCCTGCCTCAGCCGCAGCGCCGCCTCGTCCAGCAGCTTCTGCCCGGCCGCCAGGAAGCCCGGCCTCACTTCTTCAATATAGATCCTCGGCCTCTCGAAGCCGTTGCTGTGCTTCATCTCCTCGATGACGTGCAGCAAGACGATGGTTGCGCCATTCAGGCGTGCCAGCACCGCAGCGTGGTGGAGCGCCAAATCGGCAGTAGGACTTCCGTCGAGCGGAACCAGGATTCTTGAGTACATGAATGTCTCCAGTTATCAGAGTAGAACGGGATGACGAACAGATATTGCGTATACCGTGTCGCAATAGCGGACGCGGGATACGCTTATTCAGTTGCGTACATATTCCCCTGGGGCGTCGCAAACAGTGGGGTATCCACTGGATTCAGCACCTATGAGCGGAGGCGCAACAACATCACCGGAACGCTCTCGCAGCCACGCCGACCATGCGGGCCACCAGGAATCCGGATGCGTCTGCATCGTCGCTTGCCACTCATCCGGCGCCATGTATCCATCACCGGCCGCGCGGGTATGGATTTGATATTGGCGGTTACCTCGGCCGGGCTCGCTCACGATGCCGCCGTTGTGTCCTCCAGTGGTCAGCACGAAAGTCAGCTCGGCCGAAGACAGGAGATGCAGCTTGTAAACCGAGCGCCAAGGCGCAATATGATCCGAGGCAGTGCCGACGCAAAACACCGGTACAGCGATGTCTCCCACTGAAACGGGGCGACCCGTGACGGGATAACGCCCCGCGCTGAGATCGTTATTCAGGTAAAGGCGTCGGAGATACTGCGAATGCATCTTCGCGGGGAGGCGAGTCCCATCGGCATTCCAAGCCATCAGGTCGGTCATTGCCCGGCGATCGCCCAATAGGTATTCGTCAATCATGCGAGACCATATGAGATCGTAGGAACGCAGTAGCTGAAAAGCTCCGCTCATCTGGTCGGAGGTCAAATAACCGGTTTGAGCCATGCTGGCTTCCAACAGCGCCACTTGACTCTCGTTGATGAAAAGACTCAGCTCGCCCGGTTCGCTGAAGTCCGTCTGTGCGGCAAGCAGGCTTACCGACACCAGCCGCGTATCGCCATCACGCGCCATGGCTGAAGCACCAATGGCCAGTAGCGTTCCGCCCAGGCAATAACCAGCCGCGTGGACTCCATGCCCGGGGACGACGGAAGTCACAGCGTCCAGCGCTGCATGCAGGCCGAACTCCAGGTACTCATCCATGCCCAAATCTCGATCCTCAGCATCCGGATTTCTCCAGGAGATGCAAAAAACCGTATGCCCTTGCGCAACCAGATACCGTATCAGCGAGTTATGCGGTGACAGATCCAGTACGTAGTACTTCATGATCCAGGCAGGAATGATCAGGATCGGTTCGGGATGGACTTTCTCGGTAGTGGGCGTGTACTGAATCAGTTCGATCAGTCGATTTCTCAGAACGACTTTTCCTTCCGTGACCGCTACGTCGCGCCCAACGACGAAGTTCTCCGTTCCCGCGGGAGGCTGGCCGGATAGTTGCCGACGCAAGTCGTCGAGAAAGTTGGACGTCCCCCGCGCTAGATTGGCGCCTTGCTCTGCGATGGTTCTTTTCAGGACAACGGGGTTGAAAACCGCAGCGTTGGCGGGCGAAAGCATTTCCAGCCACTGTTTGGCGCCAAACGCCAGCAGGCGTTGGTGTTTCGGATCCACTCCCCACACCCCCTGCGTGGCCTGCTCCCACCATTTGGTCTGATTGACGAATGAACTGCGGAAAAGGTCGTAGGGCCATTGATCCCATGCAGGATCGTTGAAGCGGCGGTCATTGACAGGTGACCGGTCAGGAGCGGTGGCTCCCCGGTCCGGGTTGGCCGGATTCTTCTTCAATACGGCCATCCATTGCTCGGACAGGGAGGCTGCAAACGCCAAAAGCTCGGCTTGCTTGCCAGGACTGTTTGCTAAATGGCTCGCCCAGTCCACCCACGCGAGCAACGATGTCTCCGGCGAAATAGACGACCAAGCCTGTGCCCAAGCGACATGGGCATCCCCATCCAACTTCGGATTGATGGCTGAGTCGATATTGCCGTTCTTTTTATTCGTCAAAGCGTATTACCTCTATTTCTGCACAAGTAGAAAGAGCCCCTTGCTTGAAAACGGGAGTCGATTGCGATTTCCTGGGCGACGACGCCTCGCCAGCGCGTCAGCGATGTATCCATCTGCCAGCTCGCTCCGCTGTTTCGCTTCGCCTAACCGGCCATCAGGCTGATTACCAGTGCGTTCGCAATATCGATGACGAACCCACATACCAAGGGCACCACAATGAACGCCTCGCGTGCCGCACCATGCTCCCGAGTCACCGCCGTCATGTTGGCGATGGCAGTGGCGGTAGATCCCAGCGCAATACCGCCGAAACCCGCGCACACCACGGCGGCTTGGTAATCCTTGCCCATTGCCCGAAAAACAATCAGCAAAACGAATGCGATGACCAAGGCAATCTGCACCAGCATCGCCGCCGTGATGAAGGCGAGCACGGGCTGCAGTTCCCAGAGCCTGAGTCCCATCAGCGCCATGGTCAGAAACAGGCCCAATGACATGTCGGAAACCAGGGCGATGCCTGGCTGCATGCTCGGCCAGTTCCATAAACGTCCGCGCCCACTTGGCCTCATCCAGTCGGCCGCCATGCGCAGGAGAATTCCGGCCAGCAGGCAGCCCACAAAGGCGGGCAGCGTGACGGCGGTACGCGCGACCAAGGCATTGATTCCGTATCCCAACATCAAGGCGAAGTTGAGCCAGAGCAATGCCAGCAGCAGGCCGTAGTAGTCCAGGCGGGCATGCTGCTCATCCCTGTGCAGCGTGCCAATTTCCAGGGCGCTGTCCCCAGAGGCTTGAAGCCGATGCCTACGCATGAGCAAGCTTGCGACTGGGCCCCCGATGGTGCAGGCCGCGATCAGGCCGATCATGTTCGCTGCCAATCCCAGTTCCTGCGCTTGCGCAATGCCGAGGTTGTGAACGAAGTGATCGGACCAGGCCAAGGTGGTGCCCACGCCTCCTGTCAGGGAAATCGATCCCACCATCAGCCCGGTGCGCGGATCCAGGCCGAAGGCGCGTGCCATCTCCATCCCGGCCAGGTTCTGCAGCACCATGAACCCGATGGCCAACCCCGACAGGATCAGCAAGGGCCGTCCACCATGGCGCAGCGTGCGGGCGTCGGTACCCAGGCCAATGGCCGCAAAGAAGTACAGCAGCAGCGCGTCACGCGCTTCGAGATCGAAACTGATGACGATCCCCGCACCGTAGTACAGGGCGAAGACAACCAGGGCGCAGGCCAAGCCGCCCACCAGGGATTCCGGGATGCTGTATCGACGCAAGATGCCCCAACGCGCAACCAAGCCCTTGCCCACGAACAACAGCAGGATGGCGAGCGTGAATCCATGGAAGGCATCGATCGTCATCGCGCCTTCTCCCTGTCCAGGCAGGACAGCGCATGGCTGGCGGCTATCCACTCTTCGTTGGTGGGCTCGACCGCCACGGTGACCTGACTGTGATCGCTGGAAATCTTCGCCGCGTGGCTGGCGTTGGCATCGGTATCCAAGGCAATGCCCAAAAAGCCCAGCGCCGCACAGATGCGCTCGCGAATGAACGCATTGTGTTCACCGACACCCGCCGTGAACACCAGCATGTCCAGGCCACCCAGCACGGCGACCAAGGCCCCGATCTCGCGTACGATGCGGCGCACGTAAAGGGCCAGTGCCAAGCGCGCTCGCTCCCCCGTTTCGCCTGCATCGTTCTCGTGTCCGACAATGACGCGCGGCTCGGCCGAGATTCCCGAAACGCCGAGCAGGCCGGACTCGTGATAGAGGACGCGCCCCACTTGCTCCAGTGAGAGCTTCTCGATTTCCATCAGGTAGAGCACCGCACCCGGATCGAGCGCGCCGGTGCGGGTGCCCATCATCAGGCCGTCAAGCGCGGAGAAGCCCATGGTGGTGGCCGCGCTTTTGAGTCCACGCATGGCGCACAGACTGGCGCCACTGCCCAGATGGGCAACGACGGTGCGACCGCGCGCGGCGTCGCCATGGCGTTCGGGCAAGGCCACTGCCATGTACTCATACGACAGGCCGTGAAACCCGTACCGACGCAGACCGCGCTCCCATGCGGCATAGGGCAACGGCAGGACCTTCTCGACCTGGGGCAAAGTGTGGTGGAAGGCCGTGTCGAAGCAGGCCATCTGTGGCAGATCTGGCTGCTCCCGCAGCAGGATCTCCACGGCTTCGAGCGCGAATGGCTGGTGCAGCGGGGCCAGAGGAATGTAGCCCTTGAGGTCGGCCAGGACATTCGCGTCCACGCGCACGGGCATGAAGTATTTACTGCCGCCGTGGACGATACGATGGGCGACCGCACCGATCCGGCGGCCGTCGAGCCGCCGGCTGACACGATCGCGGATGAGGCGCAGTGCGGCGCGATACGGATGTGCCGTGTCCAGTTCGATCGAGAACGGCGCAACTCCGGTCTCTCCGAAATCCGGGTTGGCGCCGCCGATTCCCTGCACCTTGCCATTCCACAATGCCTGACGCGGCAGTGGCGCGGCCGAGGAATCGAACACCGCAAACTTGATGCTGGATGAACCGCAGTTCAGCACAAGGATCAGTCCGTGTTCGCGGCGCCCGGAGCGGGCCATGGTGACGTCCATCAGGTCGTCCTCTCTGCGCGCCGTCCGCGCGACTTCGCCGAGGTGTGCGGGGGTGTCTGCTGTCTCATCGTCTTCAGACTCAGCGCGCCGTGTAGCCGCCATCGGCGATGAGCTGGGTGCCCACAAGGAAGCTGCTTCCTTCCGACAGCAAAAACGCCACGGCATGGGCGATTTCGTCCGGTGTACCCAGGCGACCGATCGGATGCAGGCCAACGGCCTCTTGGAGGGCCGATTCATCCAGGAAATCCAGGATGGGCGTACGCACGTAACCGGGATGAATCGAATTGATCCGGATTCCCTTGGACGCATAGGCCAGTCCTGCCGAGCGGGTCAGCCCGGTCACGCCATGTTTGGCTGCGACGTACGCAGGGTTCGCTGCGTCGCCCACCACCCCCAGGATGGAGGAGACGTTGACGATGGCGCCGCCTCCCGAGCGCAGGATGGCGGGAATCTGATGGCGCAGGCCATAGAACACGCCGTTCAGGTTGACATCGATCACCCGGCGCCAGGCGGCAGGGTCCAGTTCTCCCGCCGGGCTCTGGTCGCCACCGATACCGGCGTTGTTGACGGCAAAATGAAGGTCGCCGAACGTATCGACCGCGCAGGCCACGGCAGCCTGGACCTCATCGATGCATGCCACGTCGGCCACGTTGGCCACGGCGTGGCCGCCCTCGGCGTTGATGAGGCTGGTGACGCGCTGCGCATTGTCGGCGCTGACATCGGAGACGACGACATTCAGGCCGTTGCTTGCAAGCAGCCGGGCAATGGCCTCGCCAATGCCAGACCCTGCACCGGTGACCAGGGCTACGCGGCCAGAGAATGAGTACTGCATGGTGTTTCCTCCAAAGGGGTGGTTAAGTTGCTAACAAGTCCGCTCAAGGGGGTGACAGCCGATAGTGGTGGGCCAGCATCAGTGCGATCGCGCATGAGGCGATGCGTGTATCACGCGAGTCGGCGCGGCTGGTCAGAATGACTGGCACCTTGGCTCCAAGAACGATCCCGGCGCTGGCTGCGCCGCCCATGAAGATCAACTGCTTGGCAAGCATGTTGCCGCTCTCCAGGTCAGGCACGACGAGGATGTCAGCTTGCCCGGCGACCTCGGAAACGATCCCCTTGATACGCGCAGCGGCGATGGAGACGGCGTTGTCGAAGGCCAGCGGCCCGTCGAGCAGGCCGCCAGTGATCTGGCCGCGATCGGCCATCTTGCACAGCGCCGCAGCGTCCAGCGTGGCCGTCATCGTCGGGCTGACCGTCTCGACTGCGGCCAGGATTGCGACCTTGGGTTCGCGCACGCCGATCACCTGCGCCAGCTCGATGGCGTTGCGGATGATGTCTGCCTTCTGTTCCAGAGTCGGGGCGATATTGATCGCTGCATCGGTGACGATGAACGGGCGCGGATAGGCCGGTGTCTGTAGCAAAAAGCAATGGCTGACCCGGCGCTTGGTGCGCAACCCCGCTGCTGCCGAAACCAGCGCGGACATCAGTTCGTCGGTGTGCAGACTCCCTTTCATCAGGGCTTCGACTTCGCCATTGGCCGCCAAGGCTACGGCTTGCTGCGCGGCGGCGTGGCTGTGGGGTGTGTCCACAATGGTGACGTCGGCCAGATCCAGCCCGGCCTCTGTGGCGACTGCTTCCAGCCGCGCCCGTGATCCGACCAGCACCGGTTCGATCAACCCCGCGTGGCGTGCTTCGAGCGCAGCGGACAGACTGGGGGCATCGCAGGGATGGGCGACGGCCACCCGAATCGGTTGCAAGTGCGCGACGTGCGCCAGCAGGCTTTGCAGGCCTGTGCGGCCCTGCGCATTCGGGTGGATTTCCGGCAACACGGTGCGCGTTCGTTCCAAGCGTTCGGTGGGCGCCACGACCTCTACCTGGCCTTGGAAAACCGCTACCCCCTCCTGGTTGGTGCAGGTGCAGGCCAGCGTGACATGGTGGTTGGCCGTGTCCTTGCTGGTCACCTGCATCCGCACGGTCAGCCTGTCGCCGGGTCGAACGGCCCCGAGGAAGCACAGATTCTGGTTGACATAGCGGGTTCCAGGCCCCGGCAGGCGTGTGCTCAGCACAGCCGAGATCAGGGCGTTTGCACAAATGGCCTCCGTGGTGCCCCGAGCGCTTGAGGACACAGCAGGTTCTGGATCCACATCGCCCGATTGCAGCGCGAACATGTGGATGTCTTGCGACGAAAACGCGCGTTCGAGGCTGGCGCTGTCGCCGATGGCGATCTCGTCGAAGGTGCGGTTGCGCAGGACATGCCATGCATCGGCAGTGGCATCGACCGGTTTGGGCGAAGTCGTCATGTGCTTTTTCCTCGCCGTGTTTGTCTTGTCTGCGGCGCGGCGGGTGTCTTGGACGCGGTTGTCTTTTGAGGCGCCTTCGGCTTTGGCGAGGAGGTCTTGGGTTTCGTGTCCGCGACCGCAGAGGGTGCGTCATGGGCAGAGGGCATAGCGGGCGCCGAAGCCGCCTGCGCCCGGCGGATCGCCTGCTCGAACAGGGTAGACACCTGCTTCAACTTGGCTTGCTCTGGTGCGGACAGCGCATCGCCGCTGCCGAGCACCTGCGCGATCATCCCCGCAACCTGTCGGATGTCATCAGGCGCTACGTTGTTCAGCAGCCCGGGGATGGCGGACACCGCGGCGTCCTCGTGGAGCCTCATGAGCAAAGCCTGGCGACGCACGAGGTGGCGGAAGGCCTGCATGTCGAAGTCGTTGCCCAGTTGGGGGCGCACCAGCTCTTCTGCGTGGCGAAAATGCCGTTCATCGGCCTCGCCACGCTCGGCCAGCACGAAGAACAGTGCCCGTATGGCTGCTTCCACCAGCCCACCGCTGTGAACGGCTCCTTCGAGGCGGGTCAACTCTTGCGCCAGATACTGGCGGTGCTCGGGCGTCTCGCTGGGATGGGCCCGCGGCGGTGCCTCATCGTGCAGGCTCTGCCCTGTCATGGCCTGCACCAGCGGCAGGCTGTACAGCGTGTCAAAGGCTTGCGCGTAGATCCGGTCGCGGCAATCGCGGAATTGATCCAGCGTCTGTTCGAGAGCGGTGGAAAACTGTGCCTGCAGTTGCAGGAAAGGATTGGCCTCGGCGACGGGCTGGCGGTGCTCGCGCACATGTTGCGCAGCCTCTTGCACAGCGGCTGCCAGCGGCTGGCGGTCGGACCACAGTTCGTAGCCGACGCGCAGGGGATGCAGGGGCTCCAGCGACCGTGCGCCCTCGGTCGTGACCCAGGCGCGTACACACGGCTGCACGAAGCTGCGGTAGCAGGCCAAGTTGATCTCGGAGATCCGCGCAGCGGCGGCAAAACGGCGATCGCTCTCGGGATCGGGGCGAACGATCTCACGGATTTCATCGATGTTGCTGCGGCGAATCCGGGTCAGATAGGCGTCACTGGCTGGCTCGTGTTCCTGCGCCTCGTCGTGATGCTCGTCGATCTGCATGTGGTGAATGCCTGCCGGCAGCACGTCGATGATGTCGATGTTCTCAGCGAACTCCTGGTGCTCTTTACGCCCGACGCTGCCGGAGACGAAGATTCCCAGATGTCCGATGCTGTCATGGGTAGCGTAGACGATGGTCTGGTCATGTCCCAGCACGTCCAGGTCGTTGCGGTACAGGTCGGTGATCCAGCCCAGGGCCTGGGGCGGTGGCGTGATGTTGTCCCCATAGGAGCAGAACACCAGGATCGGCGAGCGAATATTGCGCAGGTCGATGCGCACGCCATCGGATGTCATCAGTTGGGCGGTGCTCAGCTTGTTGCCGATGAACAGGTTATCGACGATGTACTGTATTTCCACATCGTTCAGGAACACGTGGCCGCCCCAGTACTTCTCGAATTGCAAGTGGCGCGGGCCTTCCGTGTCGACCTTGGCGTACAGGTTGTACTGTTTGCTCCACAGCGTATTGGCCGGGTCCAGGTTCTCGAAGTTCTGTACCAGCCAGGCGCCGTCGAACCGACCGGCGCCCAGATCGCCGGTCAATGCCGTCAACCAACTACCGCCGGTCAGGCCGCCTGCATAGCGCATCGGCATGTCGCCCGCCCAGTACGACAGCGGCGCGCCGGCGACGATGATCGGTCCGAACAGTTCGGGCCAGACGGCAGCTGCCATCAGGATCTGCCAGCCCGCCTGGCAATTGCCGATGACAGCGGGCTTGCCGCGGCTGCCGGGGTGCAGCTCGCCGACCTTGCGCACGAAGGCCGCTTCGGCGCGCATGACGTCCTCGACGGTCTGGCCGGGAACGGGATCGGGCAGAAAGCCAACGAAGTAGCAGGGATGCCCTGCCTTGAGGGCTGCCCCGACCTCGCTGTCGGGTTTGAAGCCGCCGATGCCCGGGCCGTGGCCCGCGCGTGGATCGACCACCACGAACGGTCGCTTGCGGGGATCGCTCGGCGTGTCGGCTGGCGGCAGGATGCGCACGAGGCCATAGTTGACTGGCCGCGGAAGATCCAGCCCGGACATGATGACCTCGGAGGCGAAGTCGAGTACGTTCGGCGTCTGCTCCTGCAAATGCTCCAGGTACTGGTTGCCGCGTTGGCGGCGAACGTCGGCATACAGAATGGATCGCTGCCAGGCATCCACTGCATACTCGGTTGCCATCGCCGATAGTCGCAACGGGTCCCACAGCAACTGCCCCCAATCGGCCGCTGGTGATGTCGTGGTGTCTCGATTCATGGCGATGGGCACTCCTTCTGTGATGAAACTGAAAAATTGAATGGCAAGGGGCCGCAGGCACATCGTCTTGCTGGCCCTTCCTCACTCAGTACATATGCTGGCCACCGTTCATCGATACATTGCTGCCGGTCATGAACCCCGCAGATTCACTGACGATGAATGCAACCAGTGCAGCGATTTCCTCAGGCCGTCCCAGACGACCCACGGGAATACCGGCAATCACTTGCTTGACCACTTCTTCCGACATGCTCGTCACCATCTTCGTATCCAGATACCCCGGCGAGACGGTGTTGACCGTCACGCCCTTGCGCGCCACCTCCTGCGCAAGGGCTTTAGTGAAGCCATGCATGCCGGCCTTTGCGGCGGAGTAGTTGGTCTGGCCGAACTGCCCCTTGGAGCCGTTGATGGAGGCGATGTTGACGATCCTGCCCCAGCCGCGTTCGAGCATGCCGTCGATGAATGGCCGGGTGACGTTGAAAACGGAGTCGAGATTGACGCGCAGGACCGCATCCCAATCGGCGTAGCTCAGCTTGCGGAACGTAGCATCGCGCGTGATGCCCGCGTTGTTGACCAGAATGTCGATGTGGTAACCGTCTGCTTGAATGAGGCCGGCCAACTCCTGGCAGGAGGCATGGTCGGCCACATCCGCGCCGTAGGCGATGAAGTTGTAGCCTTCGTCCGTCTGGGCTTCCAACCACGCGCCGATGCTGGCATTGCCTGGCGAGTGGACGACGAGCACGGTATGGCCAACATCGTGCAAGGCCCGGGCGATGGCTTCGCCCAGGCCGCCAGTGCCGCCCGTGACCAGGGCGGTACGTTGTTCAGCCGGCATTGCGGCCACCGGTCTTGCCCGGTGCCTCCTTATCCTGCGCCGAGGCCCACACGGCTCCCCACTGTTTGAAGATATCCTGGAACGGGAGTACCGCATCGCCCTGGCCTACGGCCTGCGTAACCGATTTCTGCCAGTCTTGAATAGCTATTTGCAGGCCTTGGGTGAAGGTTGTCTGGTTTTTGATCGCGACTTGTGTCAGCGCCTGCGCGCCGCCCACGTGGTACTGGAACTGACGCCAGAAGGCTTGTGCGGGCAGCGTGGCCAGTTCCTGCCAATTCTGGGCCTTGAGCAGGCTTTCGATTTCGGCGCCGGACTCGGCAATGCTCTCGCTGCCCGCGCGCGTGGCGTTCTCCAGCCATTGCTGGCCGTTTTCCTGCATCAAGCGCTGTAGGCGTAACTGCAGTTCCACGTTCGCCTTGAACAGGTTCAGGGGGATAGTTTCGTTGCTCATGGTCAAGCTCCTTACTGGTTGAAATGCCCAAGTGGGCGGTGAACCGATCAGGCCATCTGGCCGATGGTTTTGCGAAAACGCGCCAACGACAGGGAAAACAGCACCGTGCCGATCAAGGCCAGCGCCAGAAAGGGCTGCCACACCGTCTCCAGGCCCGCACCCCGGTAGAGAATGGCCTGGCTCAATTCCACGAAATGGGTGGTGGGCGCGATCAGCATGATGTTCTGCACGATCTCGGGCATGCTTTCGCGCGGCGTGGTGCCACCCGAGAGCATCTGCAGCGGCATGATGGTGAGCATCATCAACATGCCGAACTGCGGCATGTTGCGCGCCAGCGTGGCGATGAAGATGCCCATCGACGTGGTGGCGAAGAGACTCAGCGCCGCGCCGGCGAAAAACAGCGCAAGGGAGCCCTCGATGGGCACGCCCAGGACGCCGCGCACCATGAGGTTGAGGGACAGGAAGGAGGCGATCAGCACGACCAGAGCCATCGACCAGACCTTGGAAAGCATGATCTGCGCGGGCGTGACCGGCATCACCAGCAGGTGCTCGATGGTGCCGTGCTCGCGCTCGCGGATCAGCGCTGCGCCGGTCAGGATGATGGACAGCAGTGTGATGTGGTTGATGATCTGCACCACCGAGCCGAACCAGGCCTTGTCGAGGGCGGGGTTGAAGCGCGCGCGCAAGGCCAGATCCACGGGTGGCGCGGTGGTGCTGCGATAACGCTTGACGAACTCGTTGACTTCACCGGTGAAAATTTGTTGAACATGGCCACTGCCGGTGAAGGCCTGGCTCATGCGGGTGGCGTCGACATTGAGCTGCACGGCAGGCGATCGCCCCGCCAGCACGTCGCGCTGGAAGTTGGGCGGAATGACCAGAGCGAAGGTGTACAGCCCCGCGTCCATGCCCGGGTCCACGTCCCCATAGTCGATCATGGCCGGTGGCGTGAACTGCGGGGGGTAGAAGGCCGAGGCAACCCGCTGGGACAGCGCCGAATTATCCTCGTCGACGATGGCGATGGGCGCGTTGTGCAGCGTCTCCGGCATGGACGTGGCCTTGGTGTAGACCGACGCGGTGAACACGTAGACGATGAGCACAAGCATCATCGGATCGCGCCAAAGACTCCACAGCTCCTTGACACCAAGGTCGTAGATGTTGGCCAGGTTTCTTCTGCGCATCTCAACGCTCCTGCTTCTTGAGTAGCAAAACAGCCACGCCGAGAATGACCGGAACCGAAATGAGCATCGACCACAGCGGCCCTGTCAGGTCGGCCAGGCCAAGCGCTTTGCTGAATACGCCACGGCTGATGGAAATCATGTGCGTGGCGGGGTAGATCTCGCCGATGAACTTGCTGGAGCCTTCGAGCGAGGACACGGGATCGATCAGGCCGGCGAACTGGGTGGCCGGTATGAGGGTGCCGATCATGGCGAAGAACATGGCCGCGATCTGGCTGCGTGTAACGGCCGAGGCCAGCAGCCCCATGCCTGTCGCGGCGAAGGAGAAGATCAGCGCGGCCAGCGCCAGGGTGAAGAAGCTGCCCTTGACCGGCACACCGAAGATGGTCACTGCGAGCAGGCTCATCAGCAGGAAGTTCACCATGGCCAGGCCGACATAGGGCAACTGCTTGCCAAGCAGGAACTCGATGCGCGTGACCGGCGTCACGTAGAGATTGGTGATCGATCCCGTCTCTTTCTCGCGCACCACCGCCAGCGCGGTCAGCATGGCCGGCAGCATGAGCAGCAGCAGAGGGATCACCGCAGGCACCATGGCCGGCAGGCTCTTGACATCGGGGTTGTAGCGAAAGCGCGTCTCGACGTTGGTGTTGCCAGCCATGCTGGCGCCGCCGCGCTCGCTGGCCTGTATCTGCAGCCAGTGCTGGTGCATGCCCTGAACGTAGCCCTGGACGGTTTCCGCGCGCTGCGGCATGGCGCCGTCGAGCCAGGCGCCGATCTGCACGTTCTGGCCCCGCAACACGTCGCGGGCAAAGCCAGCGGGGATTTCGATGGCCAGCGACAGTTCGCCGTTGCGCATGCGTCGATCAAGGTCCTCGTAGTCGATGATCGGCGCGTGCTCGGTGAAGTAGCGCGATCCGGCCAAGTTCAGCGTGTAGTTCTGGCTAAGCGTGGTCTGGTCGCGATCGAGCACCGCATAGCTCAGGTCCTCGACGTCCATGGTGATGCCGAAGCCGATCACGAACATCAGCAGCAGCGAACCGCCCAGCGCCAGCGTGGCGCGCACCGGGTCGCGCTGCAGTTCCAGCGTTTCGCGCCATAGATAGCTGAACATGCGCTGCAGACTGAAACCGCCAGCGGAGTGACCGCCGCCGTGTTCGGCGGGCACCGCGGGTGGCTGATCCGCCTGGTCGGCAGCCGGAGGCTGGCTGGCCGGGGCGGCCGTGCCGCCCTCCGCTTCGACGAGGTAGCCGATGAAGGCCTCTTCCAGGGTTTTGGCACCACGCTTCTCAACCAGTCTGGCGGGCACGTCGCTGTCGAGCACCTTGCCCGCATGCATCATCGACATGCGGTCGCAGCGTTCGGCCTCGTTCATGAAGTGGGTGGAAATGAAGACCGTCACCCGGTCGCGCCGCGACAGCTCGATGAGCAGCCGCCAGAACGCGTCGCGTGCCACCGGATCGACGCCGGAGGTCGGTTCGTCCAGAATCAGCAACTCTGGCTTGTGCACCATGGCAACGGCCAGCGACAGGCGCTGGCGTATGCCCAGAGGCAGACTGGCCGGCAGACTGTCGATGACGTCCACCAGGCCGAAGCGCTCCACCATCTCTTCGACGCGGCCCGGAATGTCCTTCGGGGGCACGCTGAACAGCTTGGCGTGCAACTCCAGGTTCTGGCGTACCGTGATTTCGCTGTAGAGCGAGAACGCTTGGGACATGTAGCCGACGCGGCGGCGGGTGCCCAGATCATGCGGGTTCACTTCGTGGCCGAACAGCCAGGCCCGGCCCTCGCTCGCCGGCAGCAGGCCGGTGAGCATCTTCATCGTCGTGGACTTGCCGCACCCGTTGGAACCGAGGAAGCCGAAGATCTCACCGCGCCGGATACGGAAGGAGACACTGTCGACAGCAACGAAGTCGCCAAAGCGCATGGTCAGCCCCTCGGCTTCGATGGCGATATCGTCCGCGCCGTCCTCAGGCAGAGGCGGAATGACAACCGCTTGGTGTCCGCGCTTTTTCTCTTCCGGGAGCAGGCGGATGAATGCCTCTTCCAGGTTCGGGCTGTTTGTTGTCTCCAGCAATTCCTTCGGCGTACCGGTGGCGAGGACCTTGCCGTCGTCGATGGCGGCCAGCCAGTCGAAGCGCTGGGCCTCATCCATGTAGGCCGTGGCCACAATCACGCTCATGCCGGGGCGATCGGCGCGGATACGGTCAATCAGATCCCAGAACTGCGCGCGCGCCAGCGGGTCCACGCCAGTCGTCGGCTCATCGAGAATCAGAAAATCCGGGTCATGAATCAGCGCGCAGCACAGGCCGAGTTTTTGCTTCATGCCCCCGGACAGCTTGCCTGCCGGGCGCTCCAGGAATTTGAACAGGCCAGTGGCCTGAGTCAGTTCGTCGATCCGCTGGCGGCGCTCTGCGGCGCCATGACCGAACAGGCGCGCGAAGAATTGCAGATTCTCCTCGACCGAGAGCGTCGGATACAGGTTTTTGCCCAGTCCCTGCGGCATGTAGGCGATGCGCGGGCATACCTGCTTGCGATGGGCCTTGCTGGCCATGTCGCCACCCAGCACCTCGACCGTGCCCTCCTGGATGATGCGCACACCCGCCAGCAATGAGAGCAGACTGGATTTGCCCACGCCGTCGGGGCCGATCAGACCGACCATCCGTCCAGCGGGGATGTCCAGGTCAATGCCATCCAAGGCAATGACGTCGCGGTAGCGCAGTCTTACCTGGCGGACACTTGCAACGGTCGCGAGCTGCGCGCTGTGGCTCATATCTTACTCCGGCACACGAACGGAGAGGTTCTGAGGCCACTCGGCCTTGGCGTCGAGCTTGACCCAGGCTACGCCGGGCAGACCGGTCTTGACCTGGTTCAGGTGCTCACGCAGCAGCTCCTGCGAAATCTGCGCGCGCACGCGAAACATCAGCTTTTGTCGCTCGCTGGCGGTTTCCACCGTCTTGGGGGTGAACTGCGCTGCGCTGGCGACGAAGGAAACGGTGGCTGGAATCACATACTCGGGCGCGGCATCCAGAATGATGCGAACCTCCGAGCCCAGCGCAACGCGGCCGGCCACGGTTTCGGGCAGGAAGAAGGTGATGTACACGTCCGACAGATCAAGGAGGTTCAAGACACGTCCGCCCGCTCCAAGCACCTCGCCGGGTTGCGCGACACGCACCTGAACCCGTCCGTCGCGCGGAGACCGCAGTTCGCTGTCGCGGATGTCGGCTTCGATGCGGCTGATACTGGCCGTAGCGGCGGACACGCTGGACTGCGCGCCGACAAACTGCGCCCTGGCGGCTTCGACCGCGGCGCGGGCAGCGGCGGCCTGTGCCTTGCTGGCCGCGAGGGTCGCTTGGGCGCCCCGTACGCGCGCCCGGTCATCGTCCAGTTCCTGGATCGAGGCGGCTCCCTCACTCGACAGCGTGCTGGAGCGTGTCAGGCGCCGTTGCGCGGCGTCCAGTTCGGACTCGCGCTGACCAACCAGAGCCAAGGCGGCAGTCACGTCGGCTTCACGCAGCGCCACCTGTGCCTGCGCCGCGGTCACCGAATGCTCAGCCTGCTGACGCATGGCCAGGGCCTCGTCGCGCTGCGCTTCCAGCGTTTCCAGCCGCATCTTGGCCAGTGGCTGGCCGGCTGTGACGAAATCGCCTTCACGCACCAGGATGTCTTCGATGCGGCCGGGAAGTTTGGTGGCCACGTCGATCTCGGTGGCTTCGATGCGGCCATTGCCGTTGACGAATCCTTCGCCCGGGCCGCTGTCGGTAAACCTCGTCCAGCTCCACCAGGCCAGCGCGGCAACAACCGCTGCAGCGAAAGCGACCAGGAGTTTTTTCTTGAGAGAGGGGGAGACAGTCATGGGTTCGGCGTGCCTTAACGGGTTGATGGGGTGGAAGCGGGAGTCGAGGCCGCACCCTGTGCCTCGCCGGCTGCGGCGAGGGTGCCGCCGCCGAGCGCGGCATACAGCGCCACCTGGCTGGACAGCAGCGCGCGGCGCGCCTGTACCAGTTGTTGCTGGGCTCCCAGCAGATCGCGTTGGGCATCCAGCACTTCCAAGAAGGCGGCCGAGCCGTTGTCGTAGCGCAACTTGGCCAGGCGTGCGCGTTCGCTTTGCGCTTCCAGGTTGGCTCTCTGGATCGTCAACTGCTCAGCCAGCCAGTGCTTTGCGCTCAGCGCATCGGCCACCTCGCGGAAGGCCGTTTGAATGGTTTTTTCGTATCCGGCGACGGCGATGTCGCGGCGCACTTCGCTCAGCTCCAGATTGGCGCGGCGGCGCCCGCCATCGAAGATGGGCAGCGACAGGGTGGGCATGAAGGTCCAGGCACGACTGCCGGAATCGAACAAGCCATTCAAGTCGGAGCTGGCCGTGCCGAAGCTGCCGGTCAGCGCAATGCGCGGCAAAAACGCCGCGCGGGCCGCGCCGATGTGGGCATTGCTGGCACGCAATTGGTGTTCGGCGGAAATGATGTCCGGGCGACTGACCAGCAGCTCCGAAGGCAGACCGGCCCGCAGCTCAGCCAGAACCGTCGTTTCATCGAAGGGTGCCTTGGCGGGCAGCGGGCCGGGATCAGCGCCTACCAGCAGTGCCAGGGCGTGCAGTTGCGTGGTGCGAGCCTGCTCAAGCTGCGTCAGCAGCGCCTGAGCTTGGTTCAGCAGGGTCTGGACCTGTGTGAGATCCAGCTTCGAGGTCGAGCCGACTTCGACGCGGCGCCGGAAAATGCGATAGGACTCCTCGCGGGTGGTCACGGTTTGCCGTGCGATCGCCACGCGTTCGTCGATCTCGCGCAGGCCAAGATAGCCGTCTGCCACCTGGGCGATCAGCGCCAAATGGACGGCCTGGCGAGCCGCGTCGGAAGCCAGCCAAGTTTGCAGGGCGGCGTCTTCCAGGTTGCGGATCCGACCCCACAGATCCAGTTCCCAGGTGGTCAAACCCACCTCGGCCCGGTACTCGCCGCCCACCTGCGATCGGCCCGACATGTTCAGGTCGCCAGGGACCCGCGCGCGTCCACCTTGGGCGCCCACGCCCATGGCAGGAAAACGATCCGAGCGCTGAATGCGGAATGTGGCGCTGGCTTCCTCGACGCGCAGCGCGGCCACGCGCAGGTCGCGGTTGTTTTCCAGCGCAGTCTCGATGAGGCGTTGCAGCAGGGGGTCGGTGAAGTACGCCTGCCAGGCAAGCTCTCCCGCGTGGGCGCCGTCGGTGCCTGATCCAAGATGCGCGGGCCAGGCTTCGGGCACGGGCAATGGCGGGGTGTCTGGCGCCGGAGCGAGCGACATGCAGCCGGTCAAGACGACGGCGCTCAGGGCCAACGAGGCAGCGCGCAATCTGAACGCGGGAAACAACGGGGAAGTTGGGAGCATGGTCACGTTCCGTACAGGTATCGGGCTGAAGAGGGTCTGGTCGCAGAGGAGGGAATGGCTGCCACCCCCGCAATGCGGGGTTCGTGGCTGGTGTCCGCAGGCCCTACTTTCTTGCTTGCAAGTGCTGTCAAGCCCACTTCATCTCCTTGTTGATATGTGCATCCCCGTGTTCCCCGGCTGGTTGATAGGGCGCTCTTCCTGTGTCGTAACCCGATGTGCCGGGTTCACTCGCGCCCTGTGTTGATCTGCATTGTGAAATCTGAAAACAAACGACTGGACGGTTGCTTTCAATTATACGTTACAATCCAAGAACCGCAATCAGCGGGCTCGTCGGTCATTGACGCAGGTCAATTCGAGCTGCCGGCTTGGGTTCAAGGAAGGCCCTGATTCTTGGTAGAGCCGGTGACAGGCCCATGGGAACACCCCTCAGATCTTTGAACAGAGCCTTTGAATGCCACCCAATAAAGATGACGCGCCAGACAACAAGCGCCCCTACCTGTCCTCTGCCGCCAGGAAAGAGGAAATACTCGACGCGGCCCTGGTCGAATTCGCGGATCGGACATACAACGCAGTGTCGATGGAGCGCCTGGCGGAATGCGCGGGCTTGTCCAAGGCTGGCATCTATGCCCACTTCAAAAGCAAGGAAGAAATTTTTCACGCCTTGCTCGAACGTACGACGAAGCAGATTTGTGATTTCCAGGGCTGGCTCCCGGATGAGGATCTGACGTTGCCAGAGCTGGTAGATGTCTACCTGGATCGCCTGTACGCGACCTTCAGCTCCCCTGCCACGATGTCGATCTACCGGCTGCTTCTGGCCGAAAGCGCCCGAACTCCAGAGCTGGTGCAGCGTTGGCACAACGAAGTTGCGCTCGGGCTGAAAGAGCGGGCGCAGACCATCATCCACCGCAACATACGCCGAGGCGTCATTCGCCCAGGCGTCTTGACCGAACACTTCTTCCCGTTGGCGCTCGCGCCCGCAGTGCTGTGGCTGAGTTCCTCGATGCTGTCCAAGGGCAGTCCTTCCATCTCGCTGGTGCAGTTACGGGATGCGCACCGGCAACTGTTGCTTGAGCTTTTGCAGCCTCAATGAGCGGAGTGATGCACAGAGTCCTGCGCGCCCTTGCAGGCTTGGCGATCGGCTTTGTGGTACTGCTGCTGACTGTGTGGGGTGCGCTGGCTCTGTGGCATCAGATGCCGGGACCTTCGGTGGTGCGATGGTTCGTCATTGCCATGTGGTCTACGTTGGGTGTGACCGTTGTCTTGTCGCGGGCGGGCTTGCTTGGGCGGCGCAATCGCAACATCGCCGGATTCGCATTTGTGATCGCAGCCGCCTCCCTGCTCATGTGGTGGGGGACGCTGCAGCCGTCACACCAGCGTGTATGGGCTGACGATGTCGCCCAGTTGCTGGAGGCCAGGATCGACGGCAACCATGTTCACCTGAATAATGTGCGCAACTTCCAGTGGCGCAGCGAAACCGACTACACCCCGCAGTGGGAGAGCCGCACATACGACCTGGATCGTCTGCGCAGCGCCGACTTGGTGCTTTCCTACTGGATGGGGCCGCACATCGCCCACACCCTGGTGTCGTTCGGCTTCGATGGCGGTGATCGCGTGGTGTTCTCGCTGGAAATTCGCAAGGAACGCCATGAGTCCTTCTCGGCGGTAGGAGGATTCTTCCGTCAGTTCGAGCAGATCCTGGTAGCCGCCGATGAGCGAGACATTGTGCGTACGCGCAGCAACGCGCGAGGCGAAGATGTTTATCTCTATCGCTTGCAGATGAATCAGGCGAGTGCCCGCGCGTTGTTTCTGGAGTTTCTGAACGCGGCCAATGAACTGCGGCAGAAACCGCGCTTTTACAACACGTTAACCAGTAACTGCACGACCATCGTATTCGAGCTGGCCCGGGTCATTGCGCCCGCATTGCCAATGGACTATCGCCTGCTGCTGTCTGGATATTTTGCGCGGTACGTCTACGACATGCATGGATTGACGCCTGGCTATCGTTACGATGAATTGCAGGCACTGGGGCATATCAACGAACGTGCCCTTGCTTCCGATGTGTCAGAGGATGACTTCTCGATGTCGATTCGACAAGGCGTGCCAGGCATCCCTGCCAACGAGGTGAATCCATGAGGTTCCCGCAGGCCTGCCTTCTCATTACATGCGCCGCTCTTGCTCCGCTGCTGCTGGGGGGCTGCTCGATCCTGCGCGAGTTCGGCCCAGTGGTTGAAGTTCATACGCTACCTACCAGGGAGGCCATCGAACTCAAGCGCGGCGACATCCTGACACGTGGCAAGCTCAGCGATGCGACTGTCCAGACCATCAGGGTGGCGGCATTGGATGAGCAGGCATGCGCAAAGCCGATCTCCTCGGAGTGCGCGGAGGCCTTGGCTACCGTGACGGGGGTTGCCACGGATAGACGCCTGGCTGCACTGTCCGAACTATGGCTGGCGCAGGCTCAGGCCATGAAGCCCGGTTCAGCGCAGCAAGCCGCCTGGCTTGAGACGATTCGCTATGCCTATGCTTATCTGTTCCTTGGTGACCATACTCCGGGAGAGCGGGCCTTCGAGGATCGCCAGACCCAAGTGCGGGATTGGTATAACTATGCCGTCGAGCATGCGGCCACCGGCATGTTCGAAGTTCGGCAACAAATGCCGACGCAGTTGTCCGACCAGACCAGTTGGAACATTGCAGGCTGGGAACTGAAGCTGGATATGCGCGGCGCGCGCTTACCGGGCAGTACGGCGGTGCCAGCCGAACTCCTGCCAGCCTCGTCCCTGTCTTTCCGTGGATTGCGTAGCCTCTACCGGCGCGACGGCTTTGGCGCCGAGCTTGTGGCGGTCATTCCGGACGAGTCCCTGAGCGCCGCCCCAACTCGGGGTGGTCGCCCAGCGGCAAAACATGATCAGCAACCGCTGCCCTGGAGCGAGATGCCCGCGCCGTCCATGACGGTTCTGCTGCATCCCGACGGAGACAACTTGGACAGCGTGCTGCATGCTCGTACAGCCCGTCTGACGGTGCATGACCCCTATGTGGAATCGGCCATTATGCTGCGCGGCCAACGTGTGCCGCTGGCGGCCAATTTCACGGCCGGCTATGGCGTATGGCTGGCCCGTGCCAATTTCAACCGCCAGTCGCTGCGCAGCCTGCTCGGGCGCGAGGGTGGCATCGACCGCCCGCACGTCTACTTGATGCAGCCCTACGATCCGAACAGGCGGATCATCGTCATGCTGCACGGACTGGCCAGCAGCCCTGAAGCCTGGGTGGAACTCGCCAACGAAATCCTGGGCGATGAGGCCCTGCGCCAGCATTACCAGATCTGGCAGGTCTACTACCCGACCAACATGCCAGTCGCGTTGAACCACGCCATGATTCGCAGGGCGCTCGGGGATACGCTGACGCATTTCGACCCATCCGGCCAAGCGCCGGCGTCGTCCGACCTCGTGCTGGTGGGGCATAGCATGGGCGGGGTCATCGCGCGGTTGATGGTGTCGTCAACCGATCAATCGCTGGTGCAATTGGCTGCGGATCACAGTCGGTTGACGCCGCAGCAGATCAGGCGCATTGATCCCATGTTGCGCTTCGAGCCCTTCCCGAATGTCAGCAGTGCCATCTTCATCGCGGCGCCTCATCGGGGCACATCGGTCGCGGGTGGACGCCTGGGGCGCTGGATGGCGGGATTTATCCGCTTTCCCATTACGGTGCTCGAAGAACTCGCCCATACACTGACACCCAATGCGGCCGCCAGCAGCCGTGAAAGCCTGGCAACCATTCCCAATAGCGTGAACAATCTCGACGAAAACGATCCGTTCGTGCGTACGGCGGCGGGCTTTCCCATCTCATCCCAGGTGCGCTATCACTCGATCGTGGCCCAAGCCAATTCCGAAGTGGCCCTCGATGATTCCGATGACGGTCTTGTGCCTTATCGCAGCGCACATCTTCCCGGCGCACAGTCCGAGAAAGTCATTATTTCGGGGCACAGCGTGCAACAGAGCGCGGCCGCGATACTGGAGATCCAGCGTATTCTGAGAGAGGACATGGCTCTGCGGGAAGCGCATTTACAGCCATAGACAACTGCCATCTGCTGTGCGCGGCCGAGCTGATTTCGGATTTCGTATGGGCGTAATGCATTCATCTGAATGCGCAAAGAGCATCAGACTTACTGTTGCCCGCTCGACGCTGGCACAGTGGGTCGGTGCGTGCGGCGCGCAACTGCAGCCGATGGTAAAGGCGCTGGATGACGAACTGCGTCGCCACGTGGTGCTGCACGCCCACGAGACGCCGATGCTCAAGCCCAAGCATCTTGGCGACGGCAAGGCGTACCCAACGTGATCCGCCGTCTGGCGGCGACCCAGCCCATGCTCGACAAGATCGTCGGCCACCAACGCCACATCGCTCAGGCCTACGGCATATCGATGGAGCATGCGCGCTGGCTGTTGACCACCGTGGCGTTCCACTGCCTTGCCGTGGCCGACACGGTGTACTCGGTCGCCGAACGGGAACCCGTCGTGGATGCAGACCGTGCGACGGAGGAAGCCGAGATGGAGGCCGAACTCAACAGGGCATGCACGCACTCATTGTTGGCATGCTGGCCTTGATGGATGCTGATGGCCTTTCAGGAGATAGTTGATCGTCGTTCTCGTTTGTGGGGGTTGAATGGAAATCCAGGGATGCCGTAATTGAGGAGCCTGGACGGCGTATCGTTCAGGAACAAACACGCACGGGCGGCCAGGCCCTGCCGTGGCTCGACATGACGGCCTTCCTGCGCGGGGCCATCGACCTTGCGCTAGACAACCATGCCAATGCGCCACGCAGCAATACGCAATGGGTGTTCTTCGACCGTGGCCTGATCGACGCGGCGGCAGCACCCCAGGCACTGGACGGCACTACTATTCTGGACACGATTGCCCAGTCGCATCGCTACCACTCGCGCATCTTTCTGGCCCCGCCGTGGCCTGAAATCTATGTGCAGGACGAAGAACGCCGTCACAGCATGGATGAAGCGCGGGCTGAATTCGAGCGGCTTCAGCGCACCTATCCAGCGCTGGGCTATGCGGTATCGCGGTTGCCCAAGATCAGAGTGGCGCAACGCGCTGACTTTGTGCTGGACACCTTGGCTAGCCGCTAACCTACCAAGGCGAACTCTACCGTATCTCACCGCCACGTAGGACTCCATGCTCAAATCTCTTGCGTAACTCTGAGATAAGGATTGTTGGGTGGTACTGCATCGAACAACCAATTCGCATCGATCAGCAAATACCCATGCAGCTTCCGGGACTTGCGCGGCCCGGTGACTTCACAGATCCAGATGTTCAAGCCGCTGTCGTGCTTTCGATGCAACCCCAGTTTCTCAAAGCGCTTCTGCACCCACTGCCAATCCGGCATCTTGTCCTGCCGTGCCAGCGTGCCGACATGAGGGTGCTCCTGGACGTAGCGCTGGAACACACCTGGGCTGACCAAGTAGGCCGTGTCATTCACGGAATGCACGAGCGCTTTTGCGTCGTTGATGATGAGCCGGCGCGAAGCAATTCCCTGTTTCAGCCACATCATGAAATGTTCGCCTGACGGGGGCGCTGCTGTTAGGGGTGGTTTAGCAGTAGATGGTGGTGGCGAAGGAAGCACTGCGGCAGTCGCTGGCATAGGAGTGCTGGGGTCTGCGGGGTAGCTTCTCTGTGCAACCGGCTCCACATCCTGCTCGGCACCAGGCGAGCCGCTCGTGCTCACCATTGCCAGCATGTCCTCCATGACATCGGACACGGGCTGGGCCTTAGGCGGTGAGGCGGTGACGGTACTACTGCCTTCCCAAGATGGAAGTTTCTGACCGTTCGGGGCTGCCTTCGCCATGGCCGCAGGCGGCATTTTCGGCGCCTCGGCGTCGTTTTCGGCGACTGCCGCGTCGATCGCTACCGTGCCTGCAAAAGGCGTCGGTCGCTCGCCAGATTCCCAGATCAGCGCAGGAGCGAGGCGCAACAGGGTGAACGAGTGGGACCAGCCGGTGGAACTGGTTATGGTCGCGCGCCAAATAGCCTTGCCGTCGGGCGCCGGCTGCAACATGCCGTGATCCTGGAGGACGTTGAACACCGCGGTGTTGTTCGCAGGGATGCCATCGACGCCTTGGGACAGCAGGTGCGCACGCAGTTTGTCCGAGACCGTTTTGCTCACCAGCCACAGGGCATCGTCGGTGAGCCAGCCATCGGAGGCTTCCGGCTGGTTCAGTTTCAACTGTTCCTTGAGCAGGTAGCGCAACCCGTCGAGCAGCTTGCGCTGCAGCGCGTGCTTGGGCGCAGCCATGGCGCGGGCCGGATCGCCGCCCAGCTCCTGGGCCACCGAGGCCCGGTCTGCCTGCACGACAAGTTCGCCCAGTACGCCGGCGTGCTCGTACTGCCCGGCCAGGACGTAGAGCAGTGGTGCCCACAGGGACGGATAGCCGCTGAGCCAGTCCAGGGCCTCACGGTCGAGCAGTTGGTGGTAGAGCAAACCTGTCGCGGCGCTGTGCAGGCGGTACTCGTGATCGTCGCGGTAGCGGAATCGGTATGGCTGGCGCAGCGGGCCGTGCCAAGGGTGCCAGATGCTGCCGTCGGCCAGCTCGACGTGCAGATCGACGGCGATCTTGCCGATGTCGTGCAGCAGCGCGGCGTAGGCGACGGCGGCGGTCCAGGCTTCGGACTGTGCCGCTTGGTCTTCGGGGCTGGCGCCGATGGGCAGCAGATGGGACTGCCGCAGTTTCAGACTGTAGGCGACGATTTCGAGGCCGTGGTCGAGCATGCCGCCCAGATAGGCATGGTGATGCGCCTCGGAGGCCGGGAAGGCCTGGACCAGCTCGGCGTAGCGTTCCAGGGGCGCTCGGTACAGCGTGGCGAATTGCCTGCGCGACAGCGAGGTGCGCTGCCAAATGTGCTCCAGCAGCTTCTGCCGGCGCGGGGTGGCCAGCAGCGATGCGGCCGACTCGGGCCGCATCAACCCTTTCGGGAGGACGGTGGCGGGTGCTGGCGGTGGCGCGCCGGCGACCGGGGGCCGTTTTCGCTGGAACAGGGAGAGCATGCGGGTGTCCTGTGGCGGGCCGACCGGGAGGCCTTTTTGCCTTTTCGAGGTAGGGCCTTTCCCCTTGCACCCCATTCCCTTGCCGTTTCGGCCCTTTGGCCTTTAACCGTTTCGGTATAGCGGGGCCTGGGTTGCGGTTCCAGCGTCAATGTGGAACCCGCACGAATGGATTGCGCGGCGACCAGCCGCTGGCCTCGGCCTATGCTGCGGAGACGCTGTTTTCGCCAGGTAGGTTGCTCTCTAGGCGTCAAAGTTGACAAATGCGACAAAGGCGACTAGAGTAAGTCCTGTCTCAAACCTACCTGGGAGATGACCATGCCCACCGCCATTGAATTCATTGCCGACCGTCTGCCGCGTGTCACCGTGGAGGATGTGCGCCGCTTCGCGGATACCGTCGAAATCCGGGATGCGCCGGCTTTCGCGGCCGAGTTGCAGGCGTTCATTCACGAGCGCGTGGAGGCGGTAAAGCTGCCAGCCAACCTCGAAGGTGAAACGGTGGAGCACGCCTTGAAGCGTAAGACGGCTGCGCTGCGCGCTGAGACGCGCTGGGCGCCGACTGAAACCGACGTCCAGCGAGGCCGCGCCGTGCTGCTGGAAACCTTCAACCAGCCGCACAACCTGCCGCCCGCGGAGTACGCCAAGCTGGCGGACAAGTCGCGCCAGCAGATCTACAAGGACATCCTCGCCCGTCGGCTGCTGGCGCTGAACGTGGGGCCGCGAGGCCAGAAACTGCCCGACTGGCAGCTCGACCCGGTGAAGCAGCAGTTGACCCAAACCGTGCTTCAGGAGGTCGAGGGCATCGACCCTTGGACGATCTACCGCGCACTGTCCGAACCGCTCGAAGGCTTGGGCGGCCGCTCGCCAGTGGATGCGGTGACGCATGGCACGATCGACGACGTGGCCGAGGCCGTGTTCAACGTGCTGGGCGTTCAGGTGCATTGAAGCGAGATCGCCATGAGCCACGAGCTGCCTTCGTTCCTGATCGATGCCGGTGAGCTGCTCCAGCATGTGAGCCGCGTCGTCTATCGGGGCAGCCCGCTGTACTATGGCCGCAGCAGCACCAATCGCTACGATGACCCGGCCCAGGCCTACGGGGTGCTCTACCTGGGGCGCGACCTGCCCACGGCGCTGATGGAGTCGGTGTTTCATAAGCACCAGTGGCTTGCGGACACGAAGCGCTCGATCGCGCTGAAAGAAGTCCAGAGCCGGATGGTGCGCGCAGTGGGCGTGATGGACGACGTGCTTCTGGCCGACCTCACGGCGCCGGGCGTCATGGCGGGCTACTTCGGCCTGAACCTGGAGCAGTTGGCCAGCCGCGACTACACGCACACGCAGCAGGTGTCGGCCCAGGTGCATGCGATGCTTGGAGATGACGGCCAGGTGCTGTTCGACGGGGTGCTCTATCCGTCGCGCAACAACTATCCCGCCAAGAGCATCGCGCTGTTCGAGCGTGCCAGCGCGAAGGTCAGTGTCATCGAGGACATCGATCTCGTTGACCATGTGGACTGGCCGCGTTTCGTTGCTACATACCGCATCGGCGTGGAGCCCGACCCTGGCCCGTTGGAACCGGATGACGAAGCGTCCTGAAGCAGCAAGAGAACACATTGAAGCCCTAAACAGAATGAAATGGACCAAACTGAAATAGGCATCCCTCAGCAGTAGGAGACGACCATGAACACCACGACTCGCACCAGCACCGCAGAACGCCTCGGCCGCGCCTTTGGCCGCGGATGGCGTGCCTACGCGCGCTGTGAACGGCGGGCGTCGAACTGGTTGGTTTCCAAGGGCATGCCGACGGCTGGAGCCACCGCGCTCGTGTGGATGGTTAAGCTGGCTGCGCTCGGGGTGCTGCTGTACACCACCTTCTGGCTGGCCCTGGTGATGGTGTGCGTCATGGTGGTTGCCTGGATGGCCCGCAACACCGACTTGGGCGAGGAGTTGCCCGAGCCAGAGTGGCGAAACGGACCAGCAGGATTCGGCCTATACACCTACGACGGTTTCCGCATTGATCCTCATGTCGAGGACGACTAGCAGCGATCACTTCTTCGACACTGCATTGATCGCAATGCTTCCTCCCCTTCCGCCAGCAGCCTTGGCATCTCCGGTGGCTCCTGCGAGGCCTTGCAACACGTTGCCGGCACGAACGCCCGCCCAAGCCAAGGCCATGATCCAGAACGTAGGCAGTACGATGAACATCGTGCCCGTGACAAACATCAGGAGCATGTCTCCGAAGGCGTTGTTCAGCCCCACCAGCGGGTCGAAGTTGGTGTGCGGCCGATTCCAGCCGAACCCCCAGCCATAGAGCGCATCCAGGATCGTCGAATCGATCCAGCGCGCAAGCTGAAACCAGAAGTCCGTGAAGAAGAGCGCGAACTGCACGACGCTGACGGTAACGACCGTCTTCAGATCGTAGGTGCCTACGACCAGCACAAGCGGGATGCAGATGACCAGCGCCATCTTGAGCAAGGCGAGGACCATGGGCAGAGACTGTCTCACGACGTCCATGGCGGGAAA
This sequence comes from Stenotrophomonas sp. STEN031, assembly GCF_056759975.1. Classification (NCBI taxonomy): domain Bacteria; kingdom Pseudomonadati; phylum Pseudomonadota; class Gammaproteobacteria; order Lysobacterales; family Lysobacteraceae; genus Stenotrophomonas; species Stenotrophomonas sp. STEN031. Next base: position 69,784 of record NZ_JBRREA010000010.1, on the reverse strand, counting down.
CGCGGCAATCGCGCCGACGGCCATCCCAACGTCTCCCGTGGCCCGCGTCACGATGTTCGGCAAGGTCTTGTCGATCTGGCCGCCATAGTCCGTATAGACGCTACCCTGGTTCAATTTCTGTTGCCGCGGTGACGCGATGGCGCGGATCACCGAGTCGTCCACCTCGGCCCTGCTCAGGAACCCGGCCCAGCCTGCCAGGCGATTCAACAGGTTCGGGTCCACCTGTCCCAGCAGGCGTGCCCGCAGGCCATTGCCGCCATCGGCCCACCACTGCCTGCAGGTCGGGTAGCCGCCACCGCTGCCCACCTGTGCAAGCCCCGCATCGCGGGTGCTGTCGTAGGGCCAGTCGTCGCGCGGCGTGCTTGAGCGGTAGGTGTCGTAGTAGCCGCCCGTGTCCGTGAAAAACCTCGACCCTATCCAGGTCACGTCGTGCATCTGCTGCTCATCAAGCTGAGGGCGCTGCATGAACAATTTGGCCCGCGCAGGCCCATAGCAATCCCGCGAGAAATCCGCTACTTCCTGAGCCAGTACCGGGTCGTCAATGCGGGTCGCGTCGATCTCCATGCGCATCTGCCGCAGGTCCGTGCCGCATGGGATCGCCGCCACCGAGGCGCTCGTGACGGCGCGCGAGAGCGCGTGCATGAAAGCCCACCAGACCGGCACCTTCGCCGACTGGTTGTTGATGGTGCTGAAGGACTGCGACCAGCCGGTATCCGTGGGCTGCGGCACGCTGACCTGGCACTGGGCCGAGCGCGAGCTGTCGTACTGGATGGTGTTGAGGTCCACGTCGATGAACGGGATGCCAGCGAACATCACCACCACGATGGCGACGAAGACCCGGTTCTCGATGCGCGCAGCCGAGAGCACGCCCTTGTTGCCTTCGTCGGCACCTTCCGCACGGGCCTTCAACCACTCCTGCACGATGATGGCGACGAACGGCAGCGCGAATACTCCGCTCGACACCAGCACCGCCCAGATGCCGTTGTTGACGATCCAGGACACCAGCGTCAGGTAGTACTCCAGGTAGTCGGTCGTAAAAAGCGTCATGGCGCGGCTCCCTCTTCAGCTCTGCATCAGCAGGCTGGCTTCCAGCGCCACGATGGCGACGACGCCGGCGATCTCGCTGCGCACCAGGCGTCGCCGCGCTTGCGCGTCTTCCTCGCGGGCCAGCAGCCGGCGGCGCATCCAGACCCAGCCATAGACCGTCGCGCCGTACAGGCACAGCCGCCACACCAGGAAGTAGCCCGCGCTGGCAGCCAGCCACCGCTCCCAGCCGGCAACGCTGCCGACGAGGTAGATGCCGACGAGATTGGCGCCCACGGCCGCGGCGATGATGACCACCGCCAGGAGCAGCGCCTTTGCCGCGCGCCGGCTGAAAAGCCAGCGCGGGCGCAGCCAGGCCGCGTTCATGGCGTGCCTCCCGGGTTGCCCCGCTGCAACCGATCGAGGCGGTCGGGCACCGGGTCGCCTTCGTAGATGCCGCGCGAGCCGGCCGCGCGCGTCCCGTGGCGCTGGATGATGGCCATGGGCGAGTTGTTCGCCAGTTCGCGCCGCAGTTCAAGTTCGGTCTTGAGGTTGCGGATCTCCTGATCGAGCGTGTCGCTCTCGTGGTTCACGGCCTCGACCGCCAACTGGTTGGCCGCCACGTTGGGTTCCTTCTTGCCGGTCAGCAGGGTCCGCTGGAGCAGCAATGCCTTCTCCAGCACGGACGACAACGCGACCTCGGACGCGAGACGTCGCGCCAGCAGGTCTTGGTCTGGCTCGTCGCGCAGCGCCTCGATGACGCCGCGTGTAATGGGCAGCGAGGTGCTGCCGGCTGCATGCAGGTTCTCGAACGTCGTGTTGCGCGTCCCAGAGACCAGTTCCTGCAAGGCCTCCAGCTTGGTCTCGTACTCCTCCTGGATCAGCGGCGTCAGCCCGACGCCAGGCACGGTCTCGGTCTTGGTGCAGGAATCACACGTGCGCTGTACCTGTTCCCCGAGAACCCGCGTCGCCCATTCGGTCGCCTGCTGCGGCGACGTCCAGGTCTGGCAGGACAGGCTCGCGCAACTGGCGGGCGCGATGGAGGACGTGTCAGTCACGCTGCGCCCGTTGACCAGGTTGTAGCCCGCCCGCGTCACGTCACCGACCACCCGGATGGCCGACTGGCCCGCGCCGCCGGCATTGCTGCCGCCCACCCAGGGCACGCCGTCGTTGCCGCGGCGCGTCTCGGCCTGCTCGATCGCCGATACGGCATCCGTGCTCGACACCGCATCGCGCAGCGCCATGCCTTCCGCCATCTGGCTCCATCCGAGCTGGCCGCCCGCCGTCTCGGCCATCTTCTCGGCCATCGCGCGACACGTCAGCTTGGAGCGGTCGAAATCCAGCCTCGCCTGCAGCACACCATTGGTCAGCAGGTTGTACAGCCCCGGATCGGCACGCTGGATGATCAGCGCCGGCAGCGATGCCACGGCACTGGTCGCGCTCTGGATCACGTTGCTCATGATCTGCTGGAACCCATTCGTGATCCCATTGAGCTGATTGCGCAGCGTGGTCTGGATGCTCATGTCGCCGCAGATGAGGTTGCTGTTCCAACCCAGGCCGACCCCGATCGAACGCATGCCAGCGGCGCGGCCCATGGACACCGCACTGCCACCGCCGATCGAGTACATGACCTCATCGCCGATGACGGGGCCGCTGGTCTGGAAGCCGGCCTGCGCCCACGCGAGGCCACAGACCAGGGCGAGCGCGCCGGCTAGCGCCGTGGGGCGCAGCGGGCGGCGAACCTTGGCGGATGGGTTCATCAGTTCAGGACGCTTCATCGCCGTACCCTCAATAGAAATCGACGCTGCCGAGGAACACCTGGCCCCGGCGTTCGCAGCACGCATAGGGCCGCCACAACGCCCAGGCGTAGTCGCCTTGTTGGGCCTGTGTCAGGAAGCCGTTGCGCGGGAAGACCGTGCAGGACGAGGACAGGACGGGCGTGAGTTCCTGCCACTTGCCGGTCGAGGCATCGCCCTCCATCAGCGCGCCGGCCGGCCAGTAGCCATCGCGGGAGTTGGCGAGCAGCGGCTGATAGACGTGGATCTGCCCGCGGCGCGTGACCACATCGCCGGCCCGTTGGGCCACCACGGCACCGGCCTTGTGGTCGTCCGTCTGGTGCAGGAAGCCGCCGCGCGGATAGACGTTGCCCCAGAGGTTCAGGGTCGAGCGCGCGCCGACCTCGCGCATGCCCGGGATCAATGCCTCCGGGTACACCATCTCCGGTACGTTGTAGCGCCAGGCCGGCGTGTCCAGCGTACTGAGCAGGTACGGCATGAAGGCCGTGCCTGCGCCCTCGCAGAAATAGCCCGAGGACGAGACGAACTGGTTGAACACCTCGACGCCGGGGTGGCCGATGACGTCCGCGTTCTTGAACTTCGCGAGATTGTTTTCGTGATCTTCATTGGTGGTGCCGTCCCCGCCGGCCTGGGCCGAAGGGTTGGGCGTGCTCATGGCGCGCACTTCGACCCAGGGGTTCTCGCCGGTGTTCGAGTAGGACGAAACCACCGCATCGGGGATGTAGTGCCTGACCTTGACGGACGTGCGCACCGTGCAGCCGGTCCAGGTGCAGTAGAGCCAGTAGCAGATACCCACCACCCGGTACTCCAGGCAATCGGGCGAAGCCACTGAACCCACGATGGTCGCCGTGTTCAGGGCGTAGCTGCCCGTGGCGCTGAGCAGCAGCACGGAGGTGACGGCAGCCCGCATGCGGCGCAGAAGGTCGAATGAGCGGATCACGGTTCGGCCCTCCGGTGCTGTTCGATGCGCGCGATGGCGCGGGCCACGTCAGGCTCGCCATAGACCACGTAGCGCTGATCCACCACGACAGCCGGAATGGTGGTGATGCCCAGGCTCCATGCGTCGGCAACGCCCTGGTATTCGGTGGCGATGCGACGCTGGAGGTCAGCGCCCCCCTGGCTCAGCCGGCGCTTCACGATGGCTGTTGCCTGTCCGGGATCGGCGGGCAGCGCCGCAGAAAGCTCCGCTTCGATCCGGGGCGCTTCATCCAGCTCGATCAGCTGCTCGCCACCCATGGTCCTGACCGGGTGACGGCTGTCGGTGATGATCACCACATCGGCGGCGAAGCTGGCCGGGCTGAACACGGCCAGGGAAGCCGGCAGCGCAACGGCCAGGCCAAGGGTTCGCCAGCCCGATGCGAACCTGGATGAAGATGCTGGCATGTCGAGCGCCCCCAAGAGTTGTCAAGGGCCATAGTCAAACGCCGAACGCCATGCGGCCCCAACAAACAATGCGCATCGCGGACTGCCCGCATACCTGCTTGTCTTGCGCCAATGAAAAGCGGAGGCCGAAGCCTCCGCGTGGATCAAGGAGCCGGTGCCATTGCTACAGCAGGCCGGATTCCGCAAAGGAGAACGGGGCACCCTGGCCGACGATGATGTGGTCCAGTACCCGCACATCGATGAGCGCCAGCGCGGCTTGCAGTTGCTGGGTCAGCATGCGATCCGCGCTGGACGGCTCGGAGACGCCCGAAGGATGCTGGTGGGCGAAGACCACCGCGGCGGCATTCAACTCCAGCACACGCTGCACGACGACACGCGGATAGACCGAAGTCGCGTTGATCGTGCCCCTGAACAGCGGCTCGTAGGCCAGCACCTGGTGCAGGCTGTCCAGGAACACAGCGGCGAATATCTCATTGGGCTCAGCGACCAGTTTCAGACGCAGGTAGTCCCGTACAGCGGCCGGTTGGCTGAGGCACGGTCCAGCTTTGAAGACCCGTCTCTCCAGCAGCACGATGGCTTGCTGGATGATCCAGTCCTCGTGTTGGGCAGCGATGGCGGAAAGCGACTCCAGGCAGGAGTCATTGACGGCGAAAGACATGGCGAACCTCCAGACGGTGAGATCGGAGGGCACTCGCCCTGGGAGGGCAAGCCCTCCTGGGGAACGAACAAGGTGCATCCATCACCGCGGCAGCGGTGATCGTTCGCGGCCAGGATGCGAGGCGAACGGGGTTGTGGTCAGCGCAGCGGACTGCGCCGTAGCCTTGAAGACCGGGGCTACCTGGGCATGTCGCCGACGACGTCGGCAGGCATTTCCGATGTGGGTGTGGCGGCGGGATCGCCGGCCGCGAGCATGTCCATGGCCGACAGCAAGGCATCGCCCTCGATCGGGCCCTGCAGCAGGATCGCCTTGCCGGTTTCGCGATCGTGCAGCCGCAGCGACGGCGTGGCGGTCACGCCGCTGTTCGTGGCTTCCGCAGTTTGGGTACGAATCGCCGCGTCGGGCCGCTCGCTCGCAATGCACTGTTCGATGGCTGGCGTCAGGGCGGGGTGGCGCAGGTCTTCGGGCAAGCCCTGGCCGTCGCTGTGTGTGTGGACATAGACCCACTCGACAGCCTGCCAGAAGGCGGGATGGCCGCCGGCTTCGCCCGCGCATTCCACCAAGCGCGCTTCGGCGGACGCGGCCGGCTCATGCGCGGCCAACGGCAGGTGGTGCCATTGCAAGGCCACGTCCGCATTGCCGGCCACCCAACGCTTGAGGACAGGGAAATAGGACCGGCAGAACGGGCATTCGAGGTCCGCGTAGAGCGTCAGCGTGAAACGACCTGCCGGGTTGCCCATCTGCCAAGGAGGCCCGGCCACCTGCGTCTCGCTGACAGGCGCCGAGGTTTGGGGCGTGGACTCGCCTGGCGAACGGGACACGAGCCAGATCAGCAGCAGCGCAACCAGCACTGCGCCTAACGCCCATGGCCAGCGGGCCCGCCAGCGCCGACGGCGGAACGCCTGGACCTGCATCGGAATGGATGAGCGTTTCTGTTCCATGGCGTTCTCCGGTGCACGGCAGATTCAGGGCAGGGCCAGGGCCGGCGACTCGATGCCGCGTGCCCGGTCGATCTTCTCGGCCACCTTGAAGGCGGCATCCAACTCGCTGACGCCGTGCTGCTGCATGAGCTGGTAGCGCTCGGCCTTCTCTTCGGGTTCGGTCTGCGCGAGCGCGAGATACAGGCTCGGCGGCACGGCGCGGAAGAGCACCTCCATGCTTTTGGAGAGGATGACGCCCTCGGTGAACTTGCCCGCTTCCTTGCGTGCCGAAAGCATCAGCGCCTTCTGCGCCGGCGAGAGTTCGCGGAATCGTGCGATCTTCTCCACCTCGTCCGGCGGCATCGACAGGCAGATCCACCACTCGATCATGTTGAGCATGGGCTCTGCGGCGCGCGGCAGATCGTCGATGTTTTGCGTCGCCAGCCAGAACCAGGCGCCCAACTTGCGCCACATTTTTGTAATTTTCACGACATACGGCGCGAGCAGCGGGTTCTTCGTGATGATGTGGCCTTCGTCGGTCACGTTGATGATCGGGCGGCCGAGATACTGGTCACGCTCCGCGATGTTGTTCACCGTGCTGATGAGGCTGATGTACGCGATCGAGAGCTGCGCGTTGTAGCCCTCACGGGCATAGGTCGCGAGATCCACCAGCGTGATGTCGGCCTCGGGCCACGGCGTGCCGTCGCGGTCGAACATCTCGCCGTCCGTGCCTTGGCAGAACATGTCCATCGCGTCCGCCATCTCCAGCAGCCGCACGCGCCGCATCTCGGGCAACGTCGGGTCCTGGCCGCGGGTGCGCAGCGCATTGCGCACGTCGCGCGTGAGCACCGTGCGCTTCTCGGCCACGCAGTGCTCGGCGGCGTCGAGGATGCACTGGCGGATCAGCGAGCGGTCGGCGCGCGTCATCCTGGCTTCCTCCTTGTCCTCGCCGCCAGTGATCATCAGCCGCGCCGTGATCTCCAGTTCGCCCAGCACGTCGCGCTGTTCGTCCGCCTCCATGGCTGAGGCATCGGGTGGCAGGTCTTCGTCCAGCGCATCGGCATCGAGCGTTTGCACATCGCTGGGCGTTTCGATCAGCCGGCGCGCGTCGGCGAACGGCGCTAGGCTGATGCCCGATCCGGGGGCCAGCTTGACCCGATTCACGGTCAGGCCCAGGCGCCTGGCGAAGTCGCTGAACAAGCCGAAGCTATTGCCGGCTTCCACGATGAAGAGGCGCGGCCGATAAATGGCCGTGACCTGGTTCAGCAGATTGTTGAGCGTGGCCGATTTGCCGGAACCCGTCGGGCCGAACAGGAACAGGTGGGCGTTCATCTGCCGGTCCAGGCGATTGAGCGGATCGAAGGTGATCGGCCCGCCGCCGCGGTTGAACATCGTGATGCCTGGATGCCCCGTACCCTGGGCACGGCCCCACACCGGCGACAGGTTTGCCGCGTGCTGGGCGAACATCAGTTGCGTGTACCACCGGCGCCGATCCTTGCCGGGGTTGTAGCAGCACGGCAGCCAGCGCAGGTAGCTGTTGAGCGGCGCCACCTCATCATCCTCTCGCACCGGCTGCAAACCAGCGTTGAGCATCACGTTCGCCAGGTCCAGGCCGCGCCGATCCAGTTCCGCCTCGTCGCGCCCGCGCAGGTAGAACGCCAGCGTGCCCCGGTAGAGCTTGTGCGCGCTGCCGATCAGCGAGCGGGCTTCATGCACGTCCTTGAGCGTCTGCTCCGACGCCAGCGTCTCGCCCACGGCCTTCTTCGCCAGGTGGTTCAGATCCGATTCCAGGACATCCTGGGGCGTGGCAACCATCGTGAGACAAAGCAAGGTGTCTTCCGGCATCTGGTCGAACAGCGTGTTGATCGCATCGCCCTTGCGGGTCTCGCCGGTTAGATGTCCCGTGCCGGGCGGCATGCGCAGCCGGTCGGTGATCAGCACACGGTGCGGCATGCCGTCGAAGTACCAGGTGCCGTGCTCCACGTCGGAGCGTGGCTGGCCGAAGAACAGCCGCTGGCTGAAATCCCGCCCGCTCGCCAGTTCGATCTCGCCGGCCTCAGTCTCGTCCGGGTAGCGCGCCAGTGCGTAGAAGCGCTCCCGGTCCTCTGTACTGGGCCCGAGCATCGCGGGGCGCGGATTGAGCCACCGCAGCAGCCAGTCGTGGACGTCGGCTGCGACCATGCGCCGTGCCTGGATGCCGGCGTTCGCCAGCCCGCCACACAGGCGGTCGCAGACGATGTTCAGCATCTGCTCGGGCGTCTGGCCGCGGCGGCTTGCCTGCCCGGTGGCACGTCGATAGACCACCATGCGCACGCGCCGCGTCTGCCCGCGCCAGCGCAGCCGCGTGACCACCGTGTCCTCGAACAGGCCGCCGGGCTTGGCCACCGCACGCAGATGGTGGCCGAAGAAGCGCAGGTAGAACTCGGTGAACGCTGTCCCGCGGGCACGTGGCTGCACGTAGTCACGCAGGGTCTGCATGTACTGGTCGAAACTCGGCTCGTCCTGGGCATAGAGCTGGAGCACCCAGGGGTTCTCGTCCAGCTCATCGAAGCTGTCCTGCAGCGCGTTCTCCAAGGCGTCGCGGGCGTGGGCAAGCCAGCCCGGTTCCCGGCCCTCGGTCCCCAGCGGCACCAGCTCGAAGAAGGCCGCCACCGATTGGCCGTCCTCCAGCAACATGGACCTTGACTCGGGCAAGAACTCGACCCAGGGCAGCAGTTCCACGAAGGACGGTGCGACCTCGTACAGCGCCTGCTCGTCGGCCTCCGTCGCCGGTTTGCGGCCCCGGACTGCCGAGCCGGGTTCGGGGATGCCGGCTTGGCGCAAGGCCTCAATGTGGCGCTGCCAGCCGTCCGGCTGCTCGTCATCACCAGCGCCGGATGCGGCCAGCTTCAGCGCGGCCGGCTTAGGCCAGGGAAGTTTCCAGCGCATCAGTAGTCCTCCACGCGCTCACCCGGCATCGCGTACTGAATGCGCTGGTACAGCGGGAAGACGGTCGTGTAGCCGGGCACCGGCACGGGATCGGTGCCGGCCAGGTGCGGGTACACGTACATCACGAGATCGGGATTGGGCAGGCGCTGGAACTGGCGATGGACCTCGTTGCGCGCGGTGCGCGTGTAGCGCATCTGCTCGGCAGGTGCGGCCTGCATATCGGCGTCGGTCAGCGGCCGACGCAGGCTCTGGCGCGCATCGAGCAGTTGGCCGCCGGCGTTCCGTCCGGCTGCGCCACCGCCGTCCCCGGCCTCCTGCTGCCAGATGTCCATCATCGTGCGGTCACCGTGGGTCAGCAGCTTTTCCTTGCTGGTGGCGCAGCCGGCGAGCGCCGCGACGGCGAGGACCAGCGCCAGGCCACGGGCCAAGCTATTCAAGTTCGAGAGCATGGCTTTCTCCTGTGCGGTGATCGACCTTGCGGCCTTCGGGATCGAAGTCGATGGCGAGCGGCTTTTCGAGGTGGACGGCGACCTTCGCGCCGGGCTGGACATAGACGGCGGCGAACGCTTGGCCGTAGAGCTTGTTGACCCAGGCCGACATGTCCCGCACGCCGCCCGCCAGAATCTGGCCGACCGCCTCCTGGCCGCTGATGCCCACGGTGCCGATGGAGCCGTCCGAGCCGACATACGACATGCGGCCGCTGTCGCTCTCGATGAGCGAGGCCACGCCGGCACCGGCCGCCGTGATCAGGGCCTGCGAGCCCAAGTACTGCTGGGCGTTGCTGCGCCGCTCGCCGCTGACGCAGGGGATGCCGTGCGGGTCGCTGATCCATCCCAAGCCGTCGCGTTGCTGGTTATTCTGCTGGTTGCCCTCGCGGTCTTCGGGGATCGTGCGGATCGTGCCGTCGTTGAACACGAACGTGATGCTGCGCACCTGGCCGCGCACGCACGAAAGCGTCCAGTCGCCCGAGGCGGTGCCGCTGAACACGGCGCCGGCCACATCGGGAATGTCGATGCCATTCGCCGTCAGGTTGTCCGGCCCGACCAGGACTTTGAACGGATAGGGATCGTTCACCGTGCCGTCGATCGGCACACGGCCGATCAGCGCCGTCATCGCGACCGAGCCCATGAGCGTGGAGTTGGTCGGCACGGTATAGACGGGCTTCGCGGTCTTGACGCCCGCGACTTGCGCGCCCGCGTTCGCCACGGTTTCCGCGGTGGTTTCGAGCGTGCTCTGCGCCGGGCCGAAGCTCGTGGGGAAGCTCATTCCGCCGCTCGCGCCACGACCGGCGTTGCGCCCCTCGGCGGGCTTTGCGTCGTCCGGCTCGACCCACCGCACGCCGCCCTCCATGCCGGCCTCGTCGCCGCCCTGCAGCCCCAGGCCCACGGGCAGGTCCGCATGGCCGCCGCCGCGCCCGCCGATGCTGTCCAGGCGCCGCTGCAGGTCGGCGAGCAGCCCTTCGGTCTGCTGGCGCGCGCTGGCCGCCTGCTCCTGGTCGCGGCGCAGGTTGGACCGCTCGGATTCGAGCGCCGAGTTGATGCGCTGGTCGATGGAGTTCTCGCGCTGGCGCAGCCGCTGGTTCTCTTCACGCTGCGACTTGTTGTCCGAGAGCGCGGTCTGAAGCTCGGTGCGCAACTGCTTCACTTGGGCAACGAGCGTCGCCACGGTGTCGCGCGGGGTGTCGCCTTCGATGCCCAGCGCCTTCATTTCCTCGGGCGTGAGCTGGGCGCCGTTGTCCGCCGCGGGTGGCGCCGTGCTGCCGCCACCCGAGAACAGCCGGATACCGACGAACAGCACCAGGATGGCGACAGGGATCATCAGCCACTTGAGCAGGCCGTTACTGCGCATGGCGGGCCTCCTCGACGTTCTCGTCGCCGTCCGGCTGCGGCAGATGCACGGCAGGGTCGAAGCGGTGAATCGCCGGCAGCAGCGACTGCGCGAGGCCGCGGCCGCGCGTGACCAGGTAGAGGACGGTCGTGTCCTCGGGCGTGCCGCGCGGACCCAGCGCCTCGTGCTGGAAGGTGGCGGTGAGGAAATCGCCTTGCAGCACGCGCGGGTCGAGCGCGACCCAGTCGGCGCCGGTGTTGGTGAGGCGCACGGCAGTCACCCATTGGTCTTCCAGGCGCCACGACGCGAGCGCGACCGCGCGCACCGGCAGCGTTGGCATCAGTGTGTCCAGGTCGAGGTCGCGGGGCAGGTTGGCCCGCATGACGCCCGGAAGCGGCTCGACGGTGCGCAGCGGTGCGTAGAGGTTCTGCGCGGCGAAGCGCGTCAGCACGACAGGGACCGGAGTTTCGCGCCGCGCGGTCCGCGCACCTGCCTGGCCCTGGGCGCGTGCCGGGGCCTCGGCACTGTCGGCTTGCTCGCCATAGCGTCCCGGTGCGCTGTCACCCTCGACGATGCGCACCGGCTCCAGCTCGGCTTCCCCGTCCTTGGGCAGTTCAGCTGCGATGTCCAGCAGGATCAGCGCGCCCGTGTCGGCGTCCTGCAGTTGCAACCGCGTGGGCTCGATCGGCTCGCTGGCGCGCAGGTACACCGCGCCGCCCGCACTCTGCACGCGCAGGCGTTCGCCCACGCCCGCGGGCACGCCCACGCGCACGTTCCGGTTGATGAACACGATGCGTTCCTGACCGACCTTCAGCGGCACTGCCAGTGGCATGCGTTCCCAACGCAGGATCTCCACCGCCTGGGCGACGGGTGCCGCGGCCACGGCCAGTAGCCCCAGCAGCGCGAGTACAGGATGCTTCATGGGGTGTTTCCTCCTTGAGGCGCTTGCGGAGAAAGGCCACTCGGCGCCGGGCGCGCCGGCTCCGGTGCACTGATGCGCTGGGGCGCGCCCTCATAGCAGTCCAGCGCCAGGCCGAACGGGTTGCGGGCGGGATCGACGTCCACCCGCGTGACCTTGATCGGATAGCGCACCAGGGCGCGTTTAACCTGCTCGGCGCCGTAGTACTCGTCCGCCGTGATGTCCAGCGTCACCACCCAGTCGCGATCGGATACGGTGCGCACGCGCGCCGTGGGGTCGTCGCCATAGCCGCGGCCGGGAATCTCGTAGATGCCGCGCACGCGCTGACGCAGCTCGCCCGTGGAGCGGCGGTAGTCATAGTCCGCCCGCAGGAAGGCCTGGCAGGACGGGGTGAGGTACGGCGAGAGCGTGTGGAGGTTGCGCGAGTAGTCTTCTTCGCCATTGGTCGGCCAGCGGTTCAGCGTCTGGAACACGTAGAACGTGAACGCATAGACCGATTCGGGCGGCACTTCCCACCACTTGCGGGTACTGCCAGAGCGCAGGTCGGGCGGGACGTGGATGGTCAGGTCGCGCGGCGCGCTCCACCAGCCGCCGCCCATGACCAGGGCGACGACGACCAGCGCGCCCGCGCCCAGCCGCAAGGTCTTGATGTGCGCCTGCAGGTGGGTAACCTCGTTTTTGAAGCGGCTCATCGCATGCTCCTGCGGGTGGACCAGAAGCCCGAGCGCGAGATCAGCACATGGCCACCGACCCAGCCAGCCATCAGCGGATGGCGCGTGGCGATGCGCCATTGCAGTTGCCGATACAGCCAGGTGTCGGGGCGCCCACGCTTGAGGCGGCGCAGGATGCCGCCGCCGATGAACACGCCCAAGGCCACGCCCAGGACGACGAACGTCGGCGCCAGCGCGATCGTGCGGAACACCCAGGACAGCGGCGCGCCGACCAGCAGGCCGGCGGCGCCGGACAGGCCGCAGCAGATCCACAGCTCGTCGGCGGTGAGGCCGCGCACGACAACGGGATGGCGGTTGAGCCGGTGCGGAAGGAAGGTGACCGTTCCGTCCGCACGGACGTGCTGCTGCTCGGACATACCGGCCTCGCTTACAGGATGCCGGTGGCTTCGGTGAGCAGCCAGATGCCGATCACGAGCAGCACGGCGCCGATGGCGACCGTGAGGCCGAACTGGCCCCAGGTCTTGCGGCCGGTGTGGATTTCCGCGTAGGTGCCGTAGGCGTGGTAGCACACGCCGATGAACATCGACGCCACCACCAACAGGGCCACGAGCATGATGATGTCGTAGCCGTAGTTGCGGATCGTCTCCATGATGCCGTTGCCGGTGCCGCGCGTCGGGTTCTCCAACTGCGGCAAGCCTTGCGCGAACGACAGCGCGGGCAGCGCGGCGGCGCCCAGGGCCACGGCGGCGCGCTGGGCAAAACGGGAAGTGAAGATGCGGTTGTGCATGGTCGGGCCTTTCAGGTCAGGACAGGAGGAAGAAACTCAGGACGAGGTACATCGCGACGAAGCGGATGCAGACGCCGAGGAACTGGCGCTGGTTGAGGCGGCTCTCGGACCACCCCACGTAGGCCGTTCGGATGGCCCAGACGCCCCACACGAGCAGGACCGCGAACACGACGCCGACCAGGACGGTCGCCATCGCGGAAGGCGCGATGCCGCTGTTGGCTTGAAATGCTGAGACCTGGGCGCCGTTCATGGCTTGCCCTCCGCAGTCGTCGCCGGCAGCGGCTCGGTCGCCCGCTCGGTGCGGTAGTCGCCGGCCAGTTCGGAGGGGTCGCGCGGCTGGGCGCGCGATGGCGTCAGATGGAACTGGATGCCGGCGCGAACACGCGCCAGGTCAGCCAGCAGCCGCGGGTAGTCGAAGTGGTAGCGCTCGCCCGGCTGGATGGGGGCATGCGCGGCGCTGTCCGCGACGGTGCGCTCCAGCGCGTCGAGCTGGCGCAGTGCGGCGACCAGCTCCTGGCGCTGCGCAGGGGACTCGGCCAAGGCCATCGGGGACTGACCCAGCAGGAGGGCCGTCACGAGAAGAGTGGGTACGCCGCGATGCGCGGCGCGCAGCCAGATCGAAGCCACCATCGCGCCATTCCTGTGTGATCAGCAATGGGGTGATCGTGGAGATCAGGGCTGTTTTAGGCCGCAAACAATAGGAACTGGCGGACGACCGGATTGGGCATGCCGCGAGCGAACCTACAAAAGCCCGGATCGCGTTTCGATTATTGCGTTTTTCGAGTGTTTCGAATATGATCGGCTCTGCAACCGTTTTCGCTTAGGAGCTACCCATGACCACCGCCACTGCCCAATCCAAGATGACCCTTCCCGCCGCGGGAGAGGTTAAGGCAGCCGTCCAGGGTCAACGTGCCTTGGCGGCTTACCTCGCAACCCAGTTCGAGACGCAGCACATCCAGATCTTTGATGACCACAAACAGGCTCATCAGGTGGAACTGCCTACCTCGGCGTTGCGCCTGCTGGTCGACATCCTGGCCGAGTTGGCCGATGGCAATGCAGTAAAGGTGGTGCCCGTCCATGCAGAGCTGACGACCCAAGAGGCGGCGGACTTGCTCAACGTGTCCCGTCCCCATTTCGTCAAGCTGCTAGAAGATGGGGTGTTGGCATTTCATCGCACCGGCAAGCACCGCAGGGTGAGGTTCGCCGATCTGATGCAGTACAAGGAAGCGCGCGAGCGCGCCAGTGAGCAGGCGATGGCCGAACTCGCTCAGCAGTCGCAAGAGTTGGGAATGGGATACGAATGAGGCATTCCCCATTCACCGCCGTCTACGACGCGTGCGTTCTATATCCCGCGCCACTGCGGGATTTCCTGATGTGGCTCGGCCTGTCTGGCCGCTTCCGGGCGCGGTGGAGCCAAGCCATTCATGAGGAGTGGAAACGCAACCTGTTGATCAACCGCCCCGATCTCACCCGGGTTCAGGTCGACAGGACGTCGGATCTCATGGACAGGGCCATTCCGGACGGCTTGGTGGAGGGCTACGAAGCGCTCGTGGCAGGCCTGACATTGCCCGATCCGGACGATCGGCACGTCCTGGCTGCGGCGATTCGCTGCGGTGCGAGCGTGATTGTGACGTTCAACGAACGGGATTTCCCGAACGATCTGCTGGCTCCGTACGGCATCGAATCGCAGCACCCCGATGAGTTTGTGGACAACCTGCTGGATCTGGATGCGGCCGCCGTAGTGTCGGCTGCGCAGCGCCAGCGTGCCCAACTCAAGCATCCGCCGATCGATGTGGACCGCTATCTCGAAATCCTGCTGCGCCAAGGCCTTGTGCAAACGACCAAGGTGCTGGCGACCTATCGCACCATTCTCTGACCCGCCGAGAGCCACGGATGACCAAGAATCCTTCATCAGACGCCACTTTGCCGAAAGGCATCCATCGAAGCTGGAAGCTGCCGGACAAGTCGCTGGGTGACTTGTGGGATTCGATCGTGATGGACGAAGCCATCAAAAAACAGTTGCTGTCACAAGCGATCGTCAACTTCACGGTGCGCCCCAAGGTGGAGCGCACGGTACTCCCCCTGCACGGCGTGATCTTGTTGGTCGGCCCACCGGGGACTGGGAAGACCTCCTTGGCACGGGGCTTGGCGCATCGTGTGGCCGAATCTTTTTCTTCTGCGAAGTTTCGATTGCTGGAAGTGGAGCCTCACACGCTGACGAGCTCTGCAATGGGAAAGACTCAACGCGCCGTGGCAGACCTGTTCTCGCAATCGATCGCAGAATCCGCAGCGGCGGGCCCGACGATCGTCCTTCTGGACGAGGTCGAAACGCTTGCGGCTGATCGAGCCAAGCTCAGCCTGGAAGCCAACCCGGTTGATGTGCACCGGGCCACCGATGCGGTGTTGGTGCAGTTGGACATGTTGGCCGAACGCAACCCGCATCTGCTGTTCGTGGCCACCAGCAACTTCCCACAGGCCGTCGACAGTGCCTTCCTGTCTCGTTGCGACATGGTGATGGAGGTGCCACTGCCCGGCAAGGATGCCTGCAAGCAGATCCTGGTGGACTGCCTGAATGGCCTGGCAAAGACATTTCCGGGGATTGGCAAGCTTTCCTCGGCTCACCAGTTCGACGCGTGTGCTGGCGAGTGCGTCGGATTGGATGGTCGGGCCATTCGCAAGGTCGTAGCCAACGCCCTCGCGGCCGACCCGCAAGTGGCTATCGATCCGAACAAGCTTTCCGTAGAGCACCTGCGCAGTGCGATACGACAGGCAAAGCAAATGCGCCTTCAAGGAGGGAAGCAAAAATGACCACCGTTGTCAGCCGGACGTTTCGCAGTTCGCCGCACCGCGATGCGTTGCAGACGTGGGATGCCATTGTCGAACTGCTCACTCAGGGCAAGGACGGCACGGCTCGCTCTGAACTCAGGGCCGTGGCGGGCGTGGCCGCCAGCTTGATCGCCGACCAGGCACCCAAGAGCGCGCCCATCGTTGCGACATGCGATGGACCACGGACCAGGATCTACTGCCTCTTCGACGAAGACGCGATCGATGGTGATGATGCCAACGAAGAAGTCTTGGGGTTCGAGCCGTTGAAGGGAGACTGGGGAGTCTCGCTGCCGTGTCCGAAGGAGCAGCTCGGCTGGGTGCAAACCGCGCTCAAAAAGCACTGTTCTCGCATCATTGCACGGGACTTGAGCCAAGGAATTGCCACGCAGGCGCAGGACGATGCTGGGCAAGCGCTGTCGCTCGACCTCGGAGGTTTCCTCAAGTCATGAGCACCGTCGCCACCTACTCGTACACGCACTCGGTTACCTATGTGACCGACAACATCCTCAAGAGCTTGAAAGACATCATCCTGCTCAGTGGGCTGGACCCTGAGCACTTTGCGGATCGCTGGGAGAGCAATACCCGAGCCATCAAGACGTGGCTCGGGACCGGTGATCTGCGCAAGGTGATTCTGGAGATCTACAACCCGGCAACCGACAAGCTTGTGACCCGATGGGATATCGACATCGTGTATGGGTGGTCCGATGGCGACGGCAGCTTCTGGACAGATACCGAGCAGTTGAAATACGCGATCAAGAAGGCTGGGCTGTTGCCATCGCAGGCTAAGTACAAAGTCATGCTTGATACAAAGCCCGGGCGGCCTGACGTGGATGGGTGGAGCAAAGGAAGCTATCGCTCGACGGATGGGATGGTCAAGCAGAGCCTGGGCTCGACTGTGGAACACAGCGGCCTGGCGGGTCAGGCTGGATATTGGAGGCAACGCTGATGCTGTCGATCGATGAAGCTTTTCGCAAGTTCAAGTCGCGCCTGGAACTCAACGAGCGCGAGCAGAAGAATGCCTCGCAGCGCCAGAACGAAGTGCGAGACTACCTGCAGACGAAATTCGGTATTGCGCGCAGCTTCCTGACCGGCTCCTATGCTCGATACACGAAGACGAAGCCGCTCAAGGATATCGACATCTTCTTCGTGCTGAAGGACTCGGAGAAGCATTACCACGGCAAGGCCGCATCGGTAGTGCTGGATGATTTCCACTCTGCATTGGTGGAGAAATACGGTTCGGCAGCCGTGCGCAAACAGGCGCGCTCGATCAACGTGGATTTCGGTGTTCACATCGACGCGGAGGACAACACGGACTACCGGGTGGTCAGCGTGGATGCGGTGCCCGCATTCGACACCGGCGACCAGTATGAGATCCCCGATTCGGCGTCCGGAAAGTGGATCAAGACGGACCCGGAGATCCATAAGGACAAGGCGACCGCAGCGCACCAAGCCTATGGCAATGAGTGGAAAGGTCTCGTGCGCATGGTGAAGTACTGGAACAACAATCCCAAGCACGGCGATCAGAAGCCGGTGAAGCCCTCATTCCTTATCGAGGTGATGGCACTGGAATGTCTCTACGGCGGCTGGGGTGGATCGTTCGATCGCGAGATCCAGTCATTCTTTGCCACGCTCGCTGATCGTGTCCATGACGAGTGGCCTGACCCGGCCGGCCTCGGGCCGGCGATCAGCAACGACATGGACGCTGCGCGCAAGCAGCGCGCGCAGCAACTGCTGTCGCAAGCGAGCCAGGACGCAAGTGTCGCCATCGACCACGCGCGTCGCGGTCGCAATCTCGAAGCGCTTCGAGCCTGGCGTGCGCTGTTTGGCCCCAAGTTCCCGCTTTCCTGACCCCGTCGGCTGCCATACGTCCAATCGAGGTACAACATGTCCCAGTGGTCGCTTTCCCAACTCTTGTCGTCCTTGCACGAGGACATCCAGCAGCGCCTGTCCGTAGTACGCAAGACCTTCGGTCACCCGGGCACGAAGGGGGATGCGAGCGAGAACGTCTGGATCGACATGCTGGATACCTATCTGCCCAAACGGTACCAGGCGGCCAAGGCGCATGTGGTGGACAGCCTGGGGAACTTCAGCCAGCAGATCGATGTGGTGGTGTTTGATCGGCAATATTCGCCTTTTATCTTCACCTACGAGAACGAGACGATCATCCCAGCCGAAAGCGTGTACGCCGTGTTCGAGGCCAAGCAGACGGCTGACGCGGGGCTTGTGGCCTATGCCCAGGAGAAGGTCGCCAGTGTGCGCAGGCTGCACCGCACGAGCCTGCCGATCCCGCACGCTGGCGGGACCTACCCAGCGAAGCCGTTGATTCCGATTCTGGGTGGCTTGCTCACCTTCGAGAGCGAATGGAGTCCAGCATTGGGCCCATCCATGGACAAGGCGCTGAACGCAAACCTCACCGAGGGGCGTCTGGACATCGGATGCGTTGCCGCCCACGGGCACTTTTTCTATGACCAAGCCAGCGGCGCGTACAGCTACACCAACGAAAACAAGCCGGCGACCGCGTTTCTTTTCAAGCTGATCGCGCAGCTTCAGTTCAGTGGAACGGTCCCCATGATCGATGTGGAGGCTTACGGTCAGTGGTTGACCAAGTGAGGGGTCGCTGTGGCAAGCATACGTTCGGAGTACCACCGGTTCCTAGCGCACTTGGCGCAGCGGCACGTGCACGACGACGTGCGCCGGCTGGCGCACCTGGTGCTCGATCACCTGCAGCCACTGGCCGAGGTCGGTGCTGCACGCCGGGGGCGCTCCACGCGCTTGGCGCCGCTGGCCATCGCGCATCTGGCGCAGATGCCTGTCGCCTACAACGGGGACGCGCGCGGCCCCGAAAACGGGCCGGCGCTCGGGCGACTGCACCAGCTCGAAGTCGGGCCGTTTCGAGGATTCATGCGGCAGGAGACGTTCGACCTCAGCCATGACATCACCTTGGTCTACGGTGCCAACGGCACCGGCAAGAGCAGCTTCTGCGAAGCCTTGGAAGTGGCGATGCTCGGTTCGATCAGCGAAGCGCAGGCCAAGCGGGTCGACCAGCGGACGTACTGCAACAACGCTCGCCTGCGCCGTCATGTCGCGCCTGTCCTATCGTCCCGGGCGGAAGACCAGCCCCAGGCCGTCCAGCCAGATGAAGCCGAATACCGCTTCTGCTTCATCGAGAAGAACCGCCTTGACGACTTCGCCCGCATCGCCGCGCGGACGCCGGGCGACCAGCGGCAACTGATCGCAACCCTGTTCGGCGTGGACCAGTTCAGCGAATTCGTGCGGGGCTTCAACCCTTTGCTTGATCAGGACCTGATGCTCACCGGTGTCCAAGCTGCGCAGCTGGCACAACGCCGCGTACAGTTGGCGAACTCCGAGCAGACGATCGCCGCCTATCCGCAGAAGATTGCTGCGGTCGAGGCCCTAGAGCAGGCCTTGGCGCAGCGCATGTGGCCTGGCGCGACCTACCAGGCCTGCGTCGACTGGCTGCTCGGCACACCGCAGCAACAAGGGCGGCTGCCGTACGTCCAGGCACAACTGGACGCCAACCCGCCTGCCATTTATGAAGTGACGCAGGCCCGTCTGCAGGCGTTGCTGGCAGAGGCTTATCGGATCCAGGGACTGTGGCGGGCGTCTTCCGGGCAGCTTGCCGCCCGCGCCGGCGAGGTGTCATACGCGAAGCTCTACGAGGCCGTGTTGGCGCTGGCGGACGGGGCGACGGCTTGCCCCGCCTGTGGAACTGCACTGGCCGCTGTGGCGCAGGATCCGTTCGCGAAGGCACGCGCGGGCCTGGAGCAGCTTGCTCAACTGGCTGCCCTCCAACAGCAGGAGACCGGACATCGCACGCAGTTGAGCGAGGCGGTCCGAGTTCTGTGGGAGGAGATGCGCCGCGTGGTAACGGCGGGTGCCGTTGCCTGTCCGGCCGAATCACAGGGTGCTGGCCTGCCGCTGCTGCCTCCCACTGCGGCCGGCAATTGGCTTGGTGCCTGGGTCGATGGAGATCGACGTGCCTGGAACGCTCTGCTGCGGATCGCCGAGATCATTGAAGGGGTCGACGCGCAGGCGCGGGAAGTGCATGCCCAGCGCGGCGCATTGGCACAGGAGCGAGATGGCCTACAGCAGCACCAGTTGGAGGTCCAACGACTGCGCACCTTGCGGGGGGCGGCCGATCAGGATCTGGCCACTGCCCGCCAGACCGTCGCCCAGTTCGACGAGGCGAACCGCGAACTGATCGAGGTCGTTGCTGCGGAAGTGGCGGTGGTGGCGCACCATCAGCGGGTCAAGGTTGCCTACGACGGCTTTTTGCCCGAGATTCAGGCCTACCTTGCCGCACTTCCAGGTGTGCTGCTCCAAGGGCTGGGAGAGCAAGCGCGCCAGCTCTACAACGCATTCAACCGGGCCGATCCGCCCGGCGATCTGCTGCACGCGCTGTGGCTGCCAGTGGCCGAGAACGGCAAGATCGAGGTGGAGTTCGCTGGGGAGCCGGGTGTCCGTTACGACGCGCTAATCGTGTTCAGCGAGGGGCACATCAAGTGCCTCGGCCTGGCGATACTACTCGCCAAAAATATCGCGCAGGGTTGTCCCGTCGTCATCTTTGATGACGTCGTCAATGCGATCGACGATGACCACCGCGACGGCATCTGGCGCACCTTCTTCGAGGATGGCCTGCTCGACGGTAAGCAGGTCATCCTCACCTCGCACGCCGAGGAATTCCTGCATCGCATCCAGCAGGAGCTGGGCGCCCGGCGCGCTGGCGCCATCAAGCGCTACAAGTTTCTCCCGCATCAGGGAGAGCACGAACTGCGGGTCGACAGCGACCCGCCAGCGAAGAACTATGTTCTTCTGGCCCAGCAGGCGTTGGCGGCTGACGAGAAACGCGAGGCACTGCGTCAGGCCCGGCCGGCGCTGGAGAGTCTGACGGACCGCCTGTGGACGTGGCTGGGTCGGCGGACGGACGGCCGGATCGACATCAAGCTGAGCGGGCCCCGCGCGCCTTGGGAGCTGAACAATAAATGCACCAAGTTGCGGTCGGCCGTCGAGCGTATCGCGGCGCAACACGCGGGTGCGCCGGATGCCGTGGGGGCGTTGGTCAGGCTGCTCAATGTCAGCGGTACGAGTATTGAATGGGGTTACCTCAATAGCGGTGTGCACGACGCTCAGCGCGATCATGAGTTCGATCGGGCGACGGTAAGAACGGTCGTCGAGGCGGTTACGGCGTTGGATGCTGCTCTTGATACCCTGCAGAACCGATGAACGGCACACGGCTTTGCAGAGCAGTGCCGCCCGTGTCACCTCATAAGTACTTCTTGAAGCTGCCTGCGGTCAGGCTAACTGCCATCCCCAGCAACGCCGCGCTGGGCAGCAGGATGACCAGAGGATGCACCGATATGGGCAGAGCGAGATAGGTGACCCAAGGCAGCACGGCCAACGGCATCAGGCTGGCCTTCGCGCGGTGGTAGATGAAGCCGGATTCGCGGCCCGCGCCGAACCGGCGCACATCCCGTCGCACCAGGCCGTCAATCAGGCCGACGAATGCCGCCGTGAGGATCAGCGGCAGCGTGAGCACCAAGACCAGCAGGCGCACCAGGAAGGTGAGCGTCGTGAAGGCCGCAGCGATCAGGTAGCTCTCGGTCCAGACATAGACCTGGCTGATCCAG
Organism: Stenotrophomonas sp. STEN031; assembly: GCF_056759975.1. Classification (NCBI taxonomy): domain Bacteria; kingdom Pseudomonadati; phylum Pseudomonadota; class Gammaproteobacteria; order Lysobacterales; family Lysobacteraceae; genus Stenotrophomonas; species Stenotrophomonas sp. STEN031. The sequence goes on along the minus strand of NZ_JBRREA010000010.1, from coordinate 48,398 downwards.
TAGCGGAAGTTGTGGGTCTGCCCGTGGCTGGGCGCTCGGGCGCGCTCGGCGGTCTGGCTCATGTGCTCCAGCAGCCCCGAGCGCACGAACACCCATTCGTATCCGGTGTCCACCAGCTCGTGCGCCGTCCGTCCCGGCTCCTGTACGACCACGCTGCGCGTGAAGTGGCTGGACAGGTGCCCGAGTTCGTACTGCAGCATCTGCTGGGAGTGGCGCCAGCCCTGGTCCTTCCAGAACAGGTGCATGCCGACGCACTCCACCACGATCGAGAACAGCAGCGAGCCGATCAGCACCCCGAGTAACCGGAACGGTAAGGTGAGGGTGCCGACGATCAAGCCTTGGCGTTGGTTCTGCTCCCGCTGCGCGGTCGAGGCGGCATCCTTCATGGCACGGCCTCGTTGCCCGCGCCATCGTCGGCGCCGGTGGCCACCGCGTCGGGCTCGGCCGCAGCGGCATCGTCCAGCAGGTCGTCGGGCAAGGCCGCATCCTGCAAGGCCGGCGAGCTGGTGAACTCCCACCACTGCGTGGCCTCGCTGTAGCTCTGGCGCATGTACCCGGCCAGTTGCTGCAGGTCCGCCGGCATCACTTCATCCGGGTCCGGCGCCGGCAGCGGCATGCGTACCTTCCAAAGCTGGCCGCCCTGCAGCAGCGCGAAGCATTGGCCTTTGGGCAGTCCAACGACGTGCGACGGCTCGATCATCGGCACGCTGGACATGCTGATGCGGTCCTGCGTGTTGCTGGTGAAATCCGTCGCCCCACGGATGTCCGAGCTATCGGTCGCGCCGGAGACGATGGTGGTGGTATAGACCTCGACCTTCGGCAACTGCCTCGTCAGCAGTTCGGCCGTGGCCGTCTCCCTGACCCTGAGCATGAACAGGTTGTTGAAGTTACCGATCACCTGACCGGCCTTCGCGCGGTTGCCGATGCGGGCCTCGATGTCCGAGAGCGTCTGCGTGTACGCCGTGACTTGCAGGCCGGCACCGCCGCCCTTGTTGATTAGCGGGATGAATTCATCGCCCATCAATTCATTGAATTCATCGGCATGAACGTTGATGGGCACGCGCGCACCGGCCGTTGCGCCCGGGAGGCCATCGTCGATCCCGTGCTTGTAGATGTGCCCGGCGACCGACACGAGATCGCTGAACATCGAATTGCCGACCGCTGCGGCAACCTCGGCGTCGGATAGCGCGTCCAGACCCACATAGACGACTGCGCGCTTTCGGATGACCTGCATCCAATCGAAGATCGGGCGCGGGTCGGCCAGGTCGGAATAATTTGGGGCCAAAAGCTGGGAAATCTTCCCGCTGGTGAGCTTCTCCAGCAGCGGCAGCAACGACGCGACGATCTTGTCGAAATACGTCTTGTCGTAGCGAACCGCCGAGCGCAGGCCGTCGAGAACCGGGTCGTAGTTGCGGGCCTGGGAGAGGTACTGTTCCAGCGCCACCACGCGCTTCTCGCGCCCGATCATGTTGCGCGGGATGTTCTTCTCGTTGAGCTTGGCCTCGATCTGGACGATCACCTCCCAGGCTTTGGGCTCAGTCTTGGCGAAGTAGTGCTGGGCGTACTCGATGAACAGCGCGTCGATGTTGATGACGTGCCGCTGGATCAGCATGTAGTCCGGGCGCTGCCCCAGCTCCACCAGGGCGCGGGCAATGATGTTCACGAAGCGCCATGCGAACTCGCGGAACGCCGCGCTGTTGCCTTCGCCGGAGAGCTGCCCCGCCACCCGGGTCGCCACTTCGCTGATGCGGCCGAAGCGGCCCACCGCGTTGTAGCGCGCCGAAATGTCCGGCCAGCCCAAGTGGAAGACGTAAAACTCGCCTTCACGGCCCGCGCGCTGGGCCTCGGCATACATCCGCTTGAGCAGGTCCGCGTCCCCCTTGGGGTCGATGACGATCACGACCTCGTGCTCGCCTGCGGCGTTCTTGCGGCGGATGTCCTGCGTGACGAACAACTCGGCCAGCCGCGTCTTGCCCACCCGCGTGGTGCCCAACACCAGCGAGTGTCCGACGCGCTCCCCCAGCGGCAGGCTGACGTCCACCTCGTCGGGCTCGATGCCATGCAGGCGCGGCAGGCCGCCGACAGGCGGCAACGGGCGCACGGGGTTGAAAGGCACGTCCCAGCCCGTGAGCGCGGGCAGCCGGGACAGCGGGAACGGCGCGAACTCCAGCCGTTCCTCCAGGCGCCTGGCCAGCCGGTAGGCCGGCGTCGGCTCGACGTAGCGGCGAAACTCCGGCCGGTACGTCTGCATCAGCCTATGGGTGTGCTTCTGCTCCCAGAGAAACCCGCGCCCCACGAACAAGCGCTGCTGGCTGACCGGCACGTCCTTGCTCGTCATCACGTACCGCGGCAGGCGGCGGATGTTGTGCCGGTAGCGCAGAATGACGCGGGCATCGCGGTAGCGGATCGCGCCGTAGGCACCGAATGCCAAGGCGCTGCCGACGCCCATCGAAGGGCTCAGCGCGAGCGACCATGGGGCCACCAGGCACAGAAACGCGGCGCCTGCACACGCCGCGATGGTGTATAGCTCCACCGCTGGGCGTAGCAGAACCTCGACCGGCTGTTTCCCCGACATGGCTTCATTGCTCGATGCCAGTGGCCGTGATCAGCGCCGGGTAGTGCCGCAGGCCCAGGCGATCGGCCAGGTCGTCGCTGGCAACGGGGGCGAGCGGCAAGCCTGGCGCCAGCGCGCGCAGCCGCGCCAGGCCCTGCGCGGTCTCGACGTTGACCACCAGGCCGACCGCGCCACGTTCGCGCAAAGCGGCGGCGCGGCGCTGCAACCAGGCCCGGGAAGCCTCGTCGTCGCCGATGACCACGAACGGCCGCAGGCCGGGCGCTTCAATCACACGCCGCGCGACGGTGCCAGGCGTGAGCTTGGCGCTGCGCACCGGCAGCATCGCGGCTTCGTCCGCCGGTGTGGCAGGAAGCTGGGGCGTCGGGATGGACGGCCGCGCCGGTGCGTTGGCGCGCGGCTGGAGATTCAGGGCTTCGTAGTACGGCAATGCCGACGTGCCGCCACGGTCCTCGACAACGATCAGTGGCTCGCCGGCACGCGAGGCCAGCGGCAGGCCTGACAGCAGCATGAGTAGGCCCGTGAACGCGAGATGGGCGGGATGGGGTTTCGTCATGGGGAGGTCTCCTGGCGCGCCGCGAGGACCGCGGCGGCTGGTCGCGTGCCCTACCCGCGGGCAAGGTGGCGCGACACGCTGCGCCGATAGCGGGCGGCGGGCTCGCCGCCTGCGGGGCGGTGGTAGCGGCCGATCGCCAGCAGCCAGTCCTCGCCGGGGGTGTGCTGCTCCTTCAGGATCTCGGCGGCAACGGCCAGGTTGCGATACGGATCCAGCAGGTCGCACGCGCCGGTAAAGCGGTGCTTGTGGTAACCGAGGTTGATCTGGCCCAGGCCCGCATCAATGCGCGTGTGCGGCGTGGCGCGCATCGCCTGCTGCAGGCCAGCGCAGGCGTCGGCGCGCGTGGCGAAGCGGCGCGACTGGCCGGCGACGTTGAGGGACCACGGCCACGGCACCAGGCGCCCGTTGCGCCGGATGCCGCTCTCCTGCAAGGCCACGGCGTAGAGCACGGTCGAGGGGATGCCTGCGCGCTGGGCGGCAAGCTGGTAAGCCGGTGGCGGAACCTCCTGGGCCAGGGCGGCAACGGCATACAGGCCGGCAGTGAGCACCAGTGCGCGCAGGGGCATGGCTACGGCTGGCGCTGCCATTGGCCGTTCACTTCGCGCACGGCGGCGGGCAGATCGCCGGGCAGGCCCAGCGACAGCCAGCGGCCGCCGTCGTGGTTGAGCGTGATGCTGCCGGCGCGCACGCGCGCCGGGTCGATCTGCGCGCGCTTGGCCCAGTCGCGGATGCGCGCGTCATCCTGGCGGCTGCCCACCATGTACAGGTCGAACTCCGCGCCCGAGGATTGCAGGCGCTGCACGAGCTGTCCGCAGGCTGCGCAGCCGTCCTTGACGAACACCGCCATGCGGCCGCTGCCGCGCAAGGGACTGCTGGATGTGCCGGCGCCCGGCTTGTCGTCGGGCAGGTTCACGCGCTGCATCCCCGGATTCAGGCGCTGCCAGGCCTCGTCGTAGGCGCGCTGGTAGGCGAGCAGCTTCTCGACGCGGCGCGCTTCCACCTGCACCTGCAGTTCCGCATAGCGGCGCCGTTCTTCGTCCGTGCGAGCTTCGATGCCCAGGGCGGACAGCGGGTCCAGGTTGGGCGAGTAGATACCCAGCGGCCCATCCATCAGCTCGCGGTAGCGTGCCCATTCTTGTGGCTGCAAGCCCCATTCGGTTGCCACCCGGTCGTCCAGCACGCGGGCGGCCAGCGGGCGCTCCTGGCTCTGTGCGTTGCGCGCCGGGGTCGTTGCGGGCTGCTGCGCCCAGGCGGGCCATTGCGACGACGCCACCAGGACCGCGAAAAGGAGGATCGACGGCTTCATGGGGTGCTCCGGTCAGGGAATCGCCACGCGGCGGGTGTGGTTGCCGGCCTGGAACACTGCGGTGTTGCCCTCGATCGCCTGCAGGCGCCACGGGCCGACCGCATCCCCGGGCAGCAGCACCTGAAGTTGGGCGGGCGTGAAGTCCCCGGTGCTCGGCGCGACGGACACGCTGCGCTGGCCGGCGCGCAGTTCGGCGCCGACGACGCGGAATGACAGCGGCGACAGCTCGGTCTTGGAGGCGGCGGACGTGCGCGATGCGCGCCGCTGGGCGGGTGCGGTGGCACGTGCGGCGGCTTGGCGCGCCTTGATCTGCTCGACCTCCGCGCGAAGCGCCTGGAGGTCGTCGGCCGCTGCGTAGCCACTGAGAGATTTCTCGACCTGGGCCGCGCGTGCTTCCAGGATCTGGCGGGTGTCTTTGAGGTCAGCGTCCGTCGCGACGGCCGGGCGCTGCTGGATGGCCTCGATCGTCTCGGCCAAGCCAGTTGCCTGCACTTCCAGGCGTTGCAGGCGGGAATCCAGCCGCTCCTGGTCGGCCTGGTCGCTGAGGGCCTGGTAGCCCAGGGCCACCAAGACGCTGAGGAAGACCAACCAGAGCCACAGAAGGCTCTGCACCACCACGACGGCGCCCGGGCGCCGGGCAGACTGTGGGGAGCTCATGGCTGGCCTCCCGAAACCGAAGGCTCCAGCGGGAACGTCTGCACCGCCTCGGCGGCGGGTGGCTCGGATGCGGGTTCGATGACCGCGCTGTCGGCGGGCCGTTCGAAGCAGATTTGCCGTGCGCGGTCATCCGCGTGCAGTTCCCAGGCCGGGCCAGCCAGCGTGAGCAGCGCATCGCGCAAGGTCATGGGGCCGAGGTGCAGGTGCGCCGCCGGCAGCGGCAGCGCGTACAGCTCGATTACCGCGTGTGCCGTCTGGCACAGGCTGTAACCGCTACGCTTGAGCACATGCCGCAGCCCATCGCCGACGGTGGCACGGGCATCTTCGGGCATGGACACGTCGATGGTCTGCAACAGCAGGTCGCGCTGCGCCGCTCTGGGTGCCAGCTCGACCAGCGTGTAGCGACCGTAGCGCACGACGGGGATGTACTCGGGCGCCTCGGGTTCGGGCGCGGCCGAGACTTCCTCGATGGCATCAGGTGCGGGCGGCGCAGTCGTCGTAGCGCAGCCGCCAGCCAGCACCGACCAGAGCAGGCCGAGGACTCCAGCCAGCAGGCGGCGTTCGGGATGGTGAAACCAAGGTGGAGAGGGGCACATAAGCTCGGCGTCCTGAAACATCGAGCCCTCACCATCGCCGCTAAGACCCGGGGCAGCAGCAAACAATGCGAACCACGCTGCGTCCGATTTACCGGCAGCGGTCTAGTCGAACAAAAGCGGCCTTGAGGGGGCCGTAACGGAAAAGCTCGGTCGCGGTCGGCGGATGGAGGCCGGCCGCTTGACTGCTACTATTTGTTAAAACACCAGTGGACGGGGGCGTAAATGAGGGTTTCTCGGGTCAGGTTGATCAATTTCGCCAATTTCTCGGATGTTGATGTCGAGACGGGGGAAAGTATCGTCATCGTGGGAGAGAACAAGGTTGGCAAGAGCAATTTCATTCGCGGCCTGCAGTTGATCCTTGATCCGGGCTTGTCTGAGCGCGATCGACAACTGGGGCTTGAACATTTCTGGGACGGACTTGGCGAAGACAAGGTTGGTGCGACCATTGAGGTCTCTGTGGATCTAACGGACTTCACAAACGATCCCCGACTGATGGCTCACCTCAACGATTGCGTGATTGATCCTGGCCCACCCATGGTGGCCCGACTCACCTACCGCTTCCAGCCTAAGGCGGGCCTGGGGCGCGCTCCGGAATCGTTGAAGGACTATGAGTATGTGATCTTCGGTGGCGACGATCCCGACATGCGTATCGGCGGCGCACTCCGCCGGATGTTGCCAATAGATGTTCAGGTAGCCCTGCGTGACGCTGAGAAGGACCTTGCGAGCTGGCGCAATTCGCCATTGAGGCCGCTCATTGAGGATCTTGCCGCGTCGTTGGATGATGACGCCCGTGAGGAGATTCAGGATCAGGTCGACCAAGCACAGCGAGAGCTGGCTGGACACGAGGAAGTGGTAGCGACAGCAGAACGGATCAGCGAACGGCTGATCGCCATCGCTGGGGGGCAACATGCCGTTCCGGTATCGCTCGGACTTGCACCAACTAGAGTCGACGCGTTGCTGCGCAGCCTGCGGCTGCTGATCGACAACGGCGTACGCGGAGTCGGCGATGCCAGTTTGGGAACCGCGAACCTGATCTTCCTGGCGCTGAAGAGTCTCGAACTGGACCGCCTCGTTTCCGATGGAGAGCGCGACCACACCTTCTTCGTAGTCGAGGAGCCCGAAGCGCACCTGCACCCGCACGTGCAGCGTCTAATCTATCGTTACTTCCTTGGCACGGGGGCGGAAGATGGTGAGGAACAGCCACCGCTTACGACAATCCTCACAACCCACTCGCCACATATCGCAAGCGTTGCGCCGATCAGATCTATTGTTCTGCTGCGCCATGACACAGCGGAAGGCAAGACTGTCGCGGTCTCGACAGCAAACGCACCTTTCACGCAGCGGGATGAAGAGGATCTTCAACGTTACATTGACGTCACTCGCGGCGAGATTTTCTTTTCTCGGGGGGTGATTCTGGTCGAAGGCGACGCCGAGCGCTTCATCGTTCCCGCGTTTGCCGAGGTACTCGATATTCCCCTCGATATGCTTGGAATCACTGTGTGCTCGGTGGGGGGGACTAACTTCACCCCGTATGTGAAGCTACTGGGCCCTGAAGGACTCAACATTCCCCATGTGATCCTGACGGACCGGGATCCAACCAATGGTAATCATCCATTGGTTCGCAGGCGGCTTATCAATGTCCTTGACGTGATTGAGGGCGGTGTCGATCACGAAAACTTGGATGCGGATGAAGTGATCGAGCTTGCCGAGCAGTACGGATACTTCGTCAACGAGAACACGTTGGAGCCCGAACTATTTGCAGGTGGACTGGCGCAGGACATGCAGGAGGTAATTCGGGAGGAACTGCCGCGATTAAGGAGAGAAACTCTGAATGCCTTGCAGCAGTGGGTGGACGATCCTGATCAGGTTGATGAAGACTGGCTGCTCAGATTGATCGAGAGGATCGGAAAGGGGAGGTTTGCGCAGGCACTTGCACCGTCGGTGTCACAGGACGTTTGTCCGGCTTACATTCGTTCCGCTCTGGAGCATATCCGTGACGCCATCGCGTAGTGTCAGCACAGCCTACTTGGCTCAGGCTGCCGAACTGGCTGGGAATCCGGGTCAGTTGGCAGCCTACAACTCTCAAGGACATTGTGTGGTACTCGCCGGTCCCGGGAGCGGTAAGACCAAGACACTCGTCCTAAAGCTCGCCCGCATCCTAGCCGAAGACGTCGAGGCCCCTCGTGGCGTTGCGTGCATCACTTATAGTCAGGAGTGCGCTCGCGAACTCGCTCGCCGAATTGAAAGCTTGGGACTTCAGCAGGCACCTAATCTTTTCATTGGTACGGTCCATGGGTTCTGTCTGCGTCATCTCTTGATGCCGTATGGACGCCTGGCCGGCCTGCCCATATCTTTCCCACTTTCGGTGGCCACTCAACGAGTCAGTGATCGGTTGTTGAAGCAAACTGGAGATGCGCTTTTCGGCCAGAACCATCCGTACAAAGTTATTGACCTCGGACGGCATCGCCGTTCCGTGCTCAATCGAAATAGCGTCGCTTGGCGTAGCGAGGAGGAACTCGCTGCCTGGGCCGAGACCTACGAGGCCGCTCTGCGCGACGAGGGGCTGATTGACTACGATGACATGGTTGTCTTCGGCCAACGTTTGATCGCCGAGCACGACTGGGTACTACCTCTGGTTCAGGCAAAATTCCCCGTGCTCGCGGTGGATGAGTACCAGGATTTAGGTGTAGCACTGCATCGCATCGTCAAACGCCTTGCCTTCGACGGGGGTGTCCGACTTTTCGCTGTCGGGGATGCGGATCAGTCGATATATGGATTTACGGGGGCTGATGGCGCGTTGCTCATGGAATTGGCGGCTCGCAGAGACATTGAGCCTGTCCAGCTTCAATTAAATTACCGTTCTGGTGCAGGGATCGTGACTGCGTCAGAGATGGCGCTTGGAGAAGCCCGAGGCTATCAAGCGAGCGATCCTGCGCGACAAACGACCATCGAATTTGTCCTGCGCCCGGGTGGTACGGCGGACCAGGCTGCGCACGCCGTCGCGCAGATCATTCCGGCGGCCTTAGCCTCCAAGCCGGGACGAACACTGGGCGATATCGCGATCCTATACAAAGACTATCGCGCAGGCGATATCGTGGCTAAAGCTGTGGCAACCGGCGGTCTCGATTACATCCGTGTGGATACCGCAGCACCTTACCGCAAGGTTGCCCTAACAAGTTGGGTAGAAGATTGTGCGGCGTGGTGCGCGGGTGGCTGGCGTGTTGGACGCCCACAATTGCGTGGACTACTCGACCGCTATCGCGCATTTCATCGGGCGAGCTTGGACGATTCACAGGCCAAGCGCGAAGAGCAAGAGCTAACCGCCTTGCTATGGGAGCTGCGCGCTGACCAGCAACCTGCGCGAGAATTTGTTGCTTCGTTGCGCAACGGTGTAGTGGATCATCTGCTGGCGGCTGAATTGGCGCTCGCTGATCAGAAAGAGCAACTGGATCGCATGACGGCAGCGCTCGCCGAAGGCGGTGCACTGGCTTCGCTAGACATCACTAGTTTGGGCGGTCGGGACGGTTCGCCCGATCACCTGAATCTGCTGACACTGCATTCCGCAAAGGGCTGTGAGTACGACGTCGTCATCATGGTTGGACTCGACCTCGGAAATCTGCCGTGGCGCAATGAAACTCCAGAGAAGTTGCGCGAAAGTCGCCGGCTCTTCTATGTGGGACTCACACGTGCTCGCGACGAGGTCCACATGCTGTATTCGGGCTTCGTTGATGGCCGCTATGGCCCTATGCGCTTTGGGCGCTCGCCATTCCTTGATGAGCTGGAGGCGCGAATGCGTGCCGCTGGCATTTGAGTGTGAACCAGGGAATCTGGAGTGTCGGTGCTGCGTCGGCGCATGTCGAGCAACACCACAGTCGAGCTACATCTTTGCAGCCAAGCGATTGGCTGCAAAACGCTCGCGCGAGAGTCTGGCGGCGTTATTCATCGAGTCTAGGTTATCGATACACCATAGACCGTTGATGCAAAGAAAGCGCTCACTAAGCACTGCTTCAAGTATGTTTGGAAGGGTTGCGTTGAAGAATCCGGCACCCTTGACCGTTGGGGCCGGATCTAGCTCAAGCATCGCGACCGGCAGGTCAGAAAGGCACGGGCCGAAGTGGCCGGCCGAAGGGAACTTGCCCCCAAACTCGGTGCGCAGACGCTCCTTTCCCATGCTCTTGGTGAGTGTGCTATATCGCTCCTGCCGCAGCAACCAAAGAGACTTGACGCCCGCCTCGCGGTACCGCTCTTGGCGTTTACGGTAGTCACGGAGCGACTGATACGATCTTTGGATCTCGACAGCCAACCTAACCCCATTGCGCTCACCCCAGACATCAGCCTGCCAGCGACCTGCATCACCCGAACCCGGCATTTCAACCGAGGCACGGCATCCAAGATCTTCAAGCACGCTGCGCACAAGTATCTTGGCCGCCAGGTGCCATTGGCTTTCTTCGGAAGTACTGCACGCACCTCCTAGATGCGCAAAGAAGGGGTACCCATTAGCACTAACCTTGGGAATCGCTGGAGCGTTGCAGCAAGGCATCAGCAGATCACCGACGCAGTACGCCCGTTGCAACTCTTCCCACTGCGCCTGAGACATATGCAGTGCGTTGGCTGCACCAGTACCATCTGCATATGCTGCTTCGATCACCATAGCCACAGTGCCTCCTTGAATCTCGGTATTGTCTAATCAGTTTAGCCTTCCCCGCGCTGGGAGCGGGGCGGTGATCGAATCCTCCGAGCAGCAATTTCCTAGAAAAATGCCGGCACCCCCGAAAGGATGCCGGCAGACAGCAGATCACGCAGTTACCAATTGCCGGGCCAATGCGACCTCCACGGAATCACCATCCTGGTTCAGGACATCGAGCCCCGATTCGGGTACATCGCCCGAAGTGGACTGCGAGACCATGATCTTCTTGGCCATCAGCTCCAGGCAGGTCATCTGCGAGGAGCCGGCGTAGCCCAGGTACATCACGCGCACGGACAGCTTCTGCCCGATACGCCAAGAGCGGCGTGCCGCCTGCTGGAGCGAATACACGTTGTAGCCCGACTGCATGAACACGATCGTCGGAAACTCCAACAGGTCCAATCCCGTCTTGACAAGCTCCGGATTGGTGATGAGCACGTCGATGCCACGGTCCAACTGCTCGGCGATCCAGTCCTCGCGGCGGCTGGCATCCACGCTTGCGCGCAGTACCGCCACTTTGAAGCCTTCCTGCTCCAGCAATACCTTCAACCGGCTAGTCGTGTCGCGCGTGCCGGTATAGACGGTGTAGGCCAGAACCTTGCGGCCCTGTGCTTTCTCTTCCCTGCAGATGTCGATCAGCTCACGCTCCTTGGGGCTGATCTCGAACTCGTTGAACTGAGCCGGGACAAACGCCAGGGTGTTGCGCGTACGCGGATGCACAACGGTCTCCGACCGGAAGCAGCAATCCGGCCAGGCCAGCAGCACATTGAGGACTACACCGAGCAAGGTAGTATCGCGTCGCGCCAGAGCCTGTTTCAGCTCCGCGGTCAGCCGACCTGCCAGATCGCGGTAGGCCGCGGCTTGCGCCGTGTCCATCGCGACTTCACGAAACTCTTCGTCATACGGCGGCAGGACATTGCCGCCGATGTCTCTGAGCTTGAGGAAGATCGTGAACGGCAGGATGCAGCGCAGCACACCCTTCGGGCCGAAGCCCGGGGCCTTGACCGTTCTGACACTGACTTTCGTGCCTTTCGCGGTCTTGTGCGCCGTCCCGGTGCTCTCGGAATAAATGTCCTTCAGGACACCGTGATCGCGCATGAACGCCATCGCGGCCGAGGTCATGCTGCCGCTCGTGGTCGGGCGATAGCCGTCTTCGATCATCCGCCCGGGAAGGGCTCGGAACAGCAGGTAGAACAGATCGTCGCCGTAGCCGCCCATCAACGTGCCGGTCAGCAGCAAGGTCTTGCGAGCCTTCGCCGCCAGCACGCCCATGGCCTGGCCCTGGGCGCTGCCGCCGTTCTTGTACTCGTGGGCCTCGTCGGCGATGAGCAGGTCGAACGTGCCTTGCGGCAGGTAGCGCTTGATGAACTCGGACGGTTGATAGCCGCCCTCGCCAAAGCCGAACTCCATGTTGGCCATCGCACGTTCCATGCGCGTGGCTTGACGGTCGGAAAACACCAGCTCGCCGTTGCCATCCATGAGGTTGATGAACTCGTGAATGTTGTCGCCGAGCATCGAGGCCAGGAAGCCGTCGCCGAACTTCTGCATCAGCTTCTGCGCGGTGACTTCCCCGATCGTCGGGATGCGCTTCAAGGCTTTGAGCACGGCCGAGGACTGGTCGCTGCCGGACAGGCTGCGCGGGCGGATCAGTGTCCACAGGGGCGCAGCGCAATGGCCGCACTTCCTGCGGGATTCCTCGGCTTCGAGCGCGACCGGGTTGACCGGCTCGCCGTCGAGGTCGGTGATGACCGTGCCGCAGTCCGGGCACGCTGCCACGTCGCCGTGGCGGGTGCGCCGCGTGGTGAAAACGGGCTTCCAGTGGAAGCCCATCCGCATCCTCACGCGGCCCAGGACGAAGAACTCCTGACCCGTGGGCTGGACACCCAACTGCTCACGCAGCTTGATGAGCTTGACGAGCGTATCCGGCCCGTTGAGCACCCACACTTTGGCGCCCGCTACCGTCTCCTGGATCTCGCGCCGCCACTTGTAAACCAGGTGCGGTGGCGAAAGCACCAGAGTGCGGCGGTAGCCTTCGGCGTTGAGCACGACAGCCGTGGCGATGCCGACGGTCGTCTTCCCGCAACCCATCTCGCCGTTGACGATCGCGGCGCGTTCGCCACGGTCGATCAGCAGCTCGGCAGCAGCGTGGACGACTTCGGCCTGGGCCGGGAACAGCTTGCGCTTGAGGCTGGCGACGATGAGTTGCCGGTGCGCCTGCGGTTGGCCGGTATAGACCGGCGGATTGGCGCTGTTGAGGGCGTCGAGCAGTTCGTCGCCGAACTCGCCAACGAAATCCTGAAGGCTCAGGGTCAGAGGGTTGGATTCCGCGTCGAGCAGTTCGCCCTGCACGGGTGTGGCTTCAGCGGTAGTGGTGTCGAGATCGAGGGACATGGTGATGCTCCAAAGAAAATGGGGCATGCACCACCCCCAACGGGGCTATGGCATGCCCCGGAGTGGGAAGAGAATCGGCGCGTGGCCGAAGGTTGAAGGTGCGGGCCTGGGTGGCCTGCGAGTGAACCGTGCTCAGTCCTCGGACGGCAACACGATGACGGTGGCGCTGCGCTGCGCGTCGGTAACGATGCGAATGGCCAGCCCTGGGTGGATCACGTAGTGCGACTCCAGCGAAGCACCTGATTGAAGCGCGGTGCTGTTGGCCTGCCATTGCTGGACGTTGACGTCTCCCCAGTCGCCACGGGTGTGGCGCCTGAAGTACGGGATTGGGTCGAGGCGACCCGCGCGGACCAGGCGGTCAACGGCTCTGCTGAAGATAAGCGCCCCGATGGGGAACGCCAGCCTCTGGCAGTAGGTTTCGATGCGATGCGATGCCATGGGCTCCTCCTTGGTTATTGAGCCACGACACCCCTGGCGGAGTGAAGTGGCTCCGTCAGGTGGATGGGATGACGAGGCGGTGCCTTCAGATCAGGTCGCGCTCTTCGGGAAGCTGGACCACCGTGGTCTGGTGGTCTTCGCTGGTCTTCACGATCAACACCAGTTCCGGCGTGATCCGGTACTGGGAGATCATCAGGTTGTCCTGATCGAGTGCGACATCGTTGGCCTGGCGGGTGGCCTCGTCGATCTCGCCCCAGTCGCCGCGCACGTGGCGCTGCACATAGGACAAGGGATCGATGAGACCTCGGCGGGCCAGCCAATGCACCTTCTCGCTCAACTGCAACGAGGCCGGTGCGAACAAGGGTTGCTTGTGCGGCGCGGGCCGCTTGAACGGATTGGGGAACATGGTGTTTCTCCTTCGATGAAGTGCAGCGGGACGTCAGGCGTCCGGGGGATTAGCGGATGGTCAGCACCTCGCCCCGTGTCGGGGAGCCAGGCGTCATGTCCCATGCGCGGATGACGGGAACAAACTTGTCGGTGAGGATGCGGGTCTCGGCGATCGAGCCGTCTTCGCGTTCGGTGAATTCCCGCTGGAGCGTCTTGTCCTTGTGGGTGTCACCTTTGACGACGAGCACGCGCCCGGTCTTGGAGCGCACAACCCCCGAGATCGCACCCGCGGCCAGAGCCAGGGCGAGATGCCAGTGGGACAAGGCACGCGCCGGCGGACGCAGCGACTGCTGCGCGGCCCCCAGGTGCGTGTCCAGCGACGGCCAGAGGCCTTGCAGCCGGCCGACTTCATCGGCGAACTGCTCCGGCTCCATCGTCACGCGGAAGAAATGCTCCGGCTCGGCCGGACTGGCGGGGACGATGTACGGCAGGAACGGCCAATCGCTCGGCAGCTCCTCGGCTTCGACTTCGCCAAGCCCAACCTGCAGCAGCAGATTGCGCACGGCCTTGACGCCATCGGGAGCCTGTTCACGCTGTCGCACCCTTCGGCCGAAGATCACCACCTGCTTGAACTGCGTCTCCACCGCTCGGTAGATGCGCAGGTCCGTGTAGTGGCGTGTCAGCCAGCCGACCAGCTCCGCATCGAGCACGTAGGCGGGGACGATGAAGACCAGCACGCCGCCGTACTGCAACAGCGACAGCGAACGCTGATAGAACAGCTTTTCGAGGCGGGCACGGCCCTGGCCCTGATAGCCGATGTTGCCGTTGACGTCCTTGGACAAGTCGCCATACGGCGGGTTGAGCCAGAGCAGCCCGAACGACTGCTTGGAGACCATCGTGTCCATCAGGTCCGCGTGCAGGCAGTGATCGACCAGGCCGCGGGCATGGCGTGCCCGCTCCGCGTCGAACTCGACCGCGAACGCCTTGGCCTGCTCGCGCCCGAGGGCATGGGCGGCTTCGGCGATCGCCACGCCTTCGCCGGCGCAGGGATCGAGGATGCACATGGGCCCGTCGCTGGGCATCAGTGCGTTGAGGGCTCTTTCGAGCGTGGGTTCGTCAGTCGGGTAGTAACCGTTCTTAGCGAAATTGCGGGCGAGCCGCGGGAACATGAGGGCCATGGAAGTCTCCTGGTTGGCGGGGAGGAAACACGGAAGCACGCCAAGGCGTGCCTCCGTGGGTGGGTCAGGCCGCTACCACTTCCGGCGTCCAGATCTTGGCCGGGTATGGATAGGCGGTGAGCACATCACTGCGGATCAGCGAACCCAGCGCCAAGGTCAGCGCCGGCACGTCGATGGCTAGCCGATGGCCTTCCAGCGGCCCGAGGGCGAACGGAAGGCGGGCCAGCATCTCGCGGCTTTGCAGCAGTTCCAGCACGGTCTCGCGCCAGTGGTCGAGCAGCGGCAATGGGCAGGTGTCCCGCACCAGCATCCACAGGCGGTCGAGCCGGTGGGCGCTGTCGCGCGGCAGCAGTGCCAGTGCGCTGGCGTTGGCCTTGTCGGGCTTGACGCAGCGGCGGTCGAACAGCCACACGTTGGACAGCGAACCGAACAGCGTTCGCCGATAGGCGCGCGTGACGCGCTTTTCCAGGCGATCGACGTTGCCGATGAACACCGGGACGCTGCCGCCCTGGTCGGTGATGATGTGGAACTGGTCCAGTCCCTGCTCGTCGCGCCCGAGGGTCAGGCGAGCCAGGAACTGCTGGACGGCGGTGTCGCGCGCCCAGATGGACAGGAAGATCAGGTTGCCCTGGTCATCGCCGACGCAAGCGTCGGCCATCACGTCCGGGCATTCGTCGATGCGGTACAGCGTGGTGGAAGAAGTGTTTGCGAGCATGGTGGTGTCCTCGGATTAACGGGAACAGCACCGCCCGCTGGGGCAAGTACTGCCCCAGGGGGTGGAAGAAAAACGCTCAGTCCGGCTCGAATTGCCGGGTGTGCGGGTTGAAGTGAAGCGCCTCGTCCACCGCCGTGATCGGCGTGAAGCCGTCCAGGTAGATGTTGTTGAGGTACTGATCGCGGTAGGTCAGTGCCTGCCGTGCCTGTTCCTCGGTGAGGCCGTTGCTGATGAAGTACTCCAGCATCTCCTCGTCGGAGGACACTTCGTCGTTGGACAAACTTCCTTCAACGAGTGCCAGCAGCGAGGGTGAGAGCGCAGCCAGGATCGGGTCCATGTTGGTTCCTCCTGGCTCAGGCCATCAGCGTCGCGGCGGGAGCCGTGACAGCCGTGGGTGTGCGCCGCCGTGCGTGGTAGGCGCGAACGCCTGCACGCCAGTCGGCGGACTGCTCCGGTGCGAGGTCCAGATAGGACAGCGGGCACGAGTAGTAGTACGGGTGCATGGACTCTTCCAACGGCTTGTAGCCCCACTGGTTGCCGCTGCGTTCCAGCAGATCGCAGCGGATGTAGCGCAAGGACTGGCCCGGCGCGAGATCACGATGCACACCTTCGACCTTGGCGGTCAGTTCGACCACTGACCACAGCACGTTGCCGCGCAATGCGTGAGCGATAACCTTCGCGCTGACGCGCTCGGTCTGCTGTGGTGCGATCAGTTCCGCGATCAGTTCAGACCGCGATTGGGGAGAGAAATACCAGCCCATGAGAGGCCTCCTCGAAAAGTTGAGCTGGAGGCCTCCCCGTGGGGAAGAACCCCCAGTGGGTGATGGAATGCCGCAGGTGCAGCGAAGGAAAACCTATGCCTTACCCTTAGTCCCAGTCGTCATCGTCGCGATCACAACCGGCCGGACAGCAGCCGAACTCGATCCCATGCGAGCAATAGCCATGCTCCGCATTCCAGTCCTGGGTTTCCTGCCGTTCGGCCGGTGTTGCGTAGTCCCATTCCTGTGCGATCTTCAGCGCCTGTGCGCGCTGTTCTTCCGGCAATCGACCGAGTTGCGCGTCGATCGCCGAACTGAAGCGTTCGACGTAGTAGTCGTGAGACAGTCCGCAACCCTTGGTGGCTTGTGCGGCTGCCGTCTCGCAGAGAGCCCGCCACGCGGGTTCATCCAGCGCGGAGCGGGGGATATCGCAAGCGATGGTGGACATGATGAAGACCTCCAGAAGATGGCCAGGGCCTCCCCCGCATGGGGAAGGAACCCCGGCGGGTGGATGAAGAACACCGCGCATGCGGCGTCTACGATCACGCAGGTTGCAGTTCGGCCTGGCGGCTCCACTCCTGCGTCTTGAAGTCCAGCGCGTAGCCCAGCTCGCCCAGGCGGGCGATCTGTGCACGCAAAGCGCGGCGGTCGATGGTCGAATCCAGTTTCACGGACTCGCCCAGCGGCCACAGCAGGCCGAAGAGCGCGGGGTCACCGTCTTGGGTGCTGCCGGGGGCAGCAGCCTCAGCAGGTGGCGGCGCATCCACGCCAAAGGGCGTGGTATCGACCATCGGGTCCGCGGACGCCTGCACGGGTGCGGGCTTGGCGGGCCTGGACGCTTTGGTCGGCTTGGCCGGCGTTGTCGCAGGCTGCGCCCCTTGCTCTTCATCGAGCGGATCGACGTCCTGGGTGGCGAAGCTGCGGGCTTCGTCGCGGCTGAGTTTGTCGATGCCGTTGAGCGTCATGCCGTCGAGGCTGGCACGGATCTCGAACCGCATGCCGCCGCCGACCGGATAGGACTTCGGGAAGATGTACCTGATGATGAATTCCCCGTCGTACTTGCCTTCGGGGTACTGCTCCAGCTCCGGGTCTTTGACCTCGAAAGTACCGAGGTGCGTGGCGAGGCGGCCAACCGTGAACGGGCCGTTCTTGCCGCGGATGGTACGCAGCGTGAGCTGGCCGGGGACGACGATGGGCGCAACCGATTTCTCGGAAGCCGATGGGGTTGCCATGATGGTTCTCCTGATGATGAATGACGGGCCGCCGACGGCACCCGGTGGATGAGAGGAAATGGCCTCGCCCGAGGTGGGCGAGGTCCGCGTGGCATCACGCCTTGAGCTGGCGCATGCCTTCGGCCAGCAGCCACAACGCCCGGTTCAGGCGCAGGTTCTGGTCGATGCCTTGCACCGGACGGGTGCGCTGATTGCGGCCGTTGGCCGTGCGTCCGTTCAGGCCCCCTTTGACGAGGTTCTCCTGGACGCGGTTGAAGACGGCCCACAAGTCGTTCTTGCGGTCGTCCCATCGCCGGGGTGCCAGCAGTTGGCTCTCCGTGACAGGCGTGGACTTGGCTGGATCGTCGTACTTGAGTGCGAGCGCGGAGTTTGCAAAGACCTCCGCTTCGCCCTCATCGAGGGTGATGGTGCGCATCGCATCGCGCGCGTTCTGCACGCGCTCGAAGCCTTCGAGGACTCCGTAGGCACCTTCGATCACCTGGCTGGCCACGTCGCCCTTGTGGGGAACGCGGATGTCGGCGGTGGTGTCACCGCAAACCAGGCCGTTGTGGCAGACGAACCGGAACATGCCGGCGAGCATCTGATAGCTGCTCGTGCCGTCGTGGCTGTTGAGCAGGATGATCTCGTTCGCCTCGTCGCCGTTGATCTGGCTCGCATGGCGAAGTCGGATGAGGTGCTTCGTGTACTCGCGCCGGTCTTCGTTGCGCACGCGTGTCTGGCACACCATGAAGGGCTCGAAGCCCTCCTGGCGCAGCTTGGTCAGCACGGTCGAGGTCGGTATGTAGGCATACCGATCGGACCGGCTCCCATGCGGAGCGTCGGCGAAGATCGACGGAACGACGGCACGAATGCGGTCGTCCGAGAGTGGACGATCGGAGCGCAGGATCGGGGATTGCGGAGCAAAACGGGATGCCAGAGACATGGCTGATCTCCTTTGAGAAATGCGGTAACCGCGCGGCGGTGAGACCACGCGGAACTCGGGGGATGAAATGCGCAAGCGCGCGTCATGGGGACGCGGCGGATGCGGGAAGAGAAGCGACAAGGCCCCGTGAGGGGCCATGCCGTATCAGAACGAAGCAGCCAATGCCGGCTCCTGCTCCTCGACTTGCGCCTCGGGCTCGCGCTCGGCGGGCTCGGTGGCCGTGTCGATGGCGTCGTCGGCTTCGGACGCGGATGCGTCTTCGGCCGGCGGCGCCTCGGGTTGCGCCTGGCTCGTCGGATAGACCTGGGTGCCGTCGATCTTGATCAGACCGATGTGGACCAGCGTCGATTCCAGGCTTGCGGCCGGTTCCCCGGCGTGCTCGCCCTTGGTGCGGATGTACGGATCGATCTTCATGTCGTTCAGACGGAAGGCGATCAGCACCTTGCGGTCACCCTCGATGGCCTGAACGCACCGGCGAACCAGATGCTCGGCTTCCGGGGTGGCGACGATGGTGTCGAAGTACCGATACTCCGGTTCATCGACAGGCCCGGCCAGTGCTGCGACGGTGCAAGAGAGGAACGAGTCGCCAGCCTTTGGGGTGACGTCCTTCACACGATTGAGATAGCCGATGCCGCGGGTGATCAGCTCGTGCTGCTCGATCGAAGCCAGTTCGGCCCGGTCGATCAGTTCGGCCTTGAGCAGTCGCGCCTTGAGGGACGCGGCGGCCTGACCCTTCTGCTCACCCTTGTCGCGGATGTACGCATCGCCCCACAGGTCACCGAGGCGAAATCGCACCAGCGGGCGCTGCTTGGGATCGTCAACGCCGATGTAGCGCTGAACGAGCTTCTTGGCCTCGGCACCCGAGACCTTGACGTCGAAGTAGCGGTAGCTGGGGTCCCGGGCGGGGCCGACCAGCGCGGCGATGGTGCAAGCAAGGAAAGGCTGCGCACGGCGGCCGCCCCGGACGGGCACTTCACGGACACGCTGGACGTAGCCGATGCCCGAGGTGTGGAGGTCGAAATACGATTTCTCGTTGGACGTGGTGTTCATGGTGAATCTCCATTGGGATGAAGCGGAGACACACCGGCCCACGCATGCGGGGAAGGTGCGTAACCCCGCGGTGGGTTGATAAGGCGAAAGCATCCGCCACCAGAGGCTGGTGGCCGCTCGCGGATGGATGCGGTGCGAGCTGGCTCGGTCACGCAGTGGGAACTGCGCCGCAACCTCGAAGACCGATGGTTGCCTGGCATGTCGCTGACAACGTCAGCAGGCATGGGGTCAGCATGGCCGGGCCTCGCGCGCGCGGCAGCAATCAATCGGCATCCGGGTGCTTCCCTTTGTCCGCGCCGCCCGGCGCCTGCCACAGGCATTTGGGGCGGCGCAGGTGCTCGGGGTATCGGCGAGGGGGCGGCTGGGACGGCTCCAGGCGCCGCCGCCGCGCGCGCCAATCAGCCGCCAGCCGGCGGCGCGCGGGCTGGCGCCGCCTTCGTCGGGTAAGGTGTAGGTGATCAGGCGGATGTAGCCCAGCGACTTTGCCGCCTGCCAGGCCGCGCCGTATAGCTTGCTGCAGGCGTTGGGTGTGCTGTCGGTGCACAGCCGTGTGACTTCCCGCGTCCAGCCATCGTCCAGGTGCCGCGCGACCGGCCGGCCGACGATGGCCACGCCGCGGATCAGGTCGCTGTCGACCAGCGTGACGGCCAGGGCGAACTTCGCAGCCTGGACCGGACGGTGATGGTGTGCCAGCACGAAGACGTTGGCCGTGCGCAGCGACACCGGCAGCAGGTGCAGCCTCGGCGAGGTCGATGATGTGTTCATGCGGTCGTCTCCGGTGGCATGCCGGCGCTGTGGCCCGCGGGGCGTGCCTTGGCGGCTGGAGACGAACGCGCATGCGCGGCGATGGCCGCGGTGCGAACAAAAGAAAGCCCCCGGTGCGGGGGCTGCGAGGGCTGCGCGGCGGTTGCCGCTTCAGGCGGGAGGCACCACGGCCAAGGACAGGTGCGTGGCGGTGGCGGACAGCACGAGATCGTCCGCCGAGTGCAGGAGGCGCGTGAACAGGCCGTCCTTCGGGTCGAAATACTCCGCAAAATCGTCGCCACCCAGCTCGCGGCCGGCGAGGTGCCACCAGTCATCGAACGGGTCGGTGTCCGGGTTGCAGCCGACGGCGTAGGCGAGCAGTTGCTGGCGTCCATCCGGGCGACGCTCCCCACGCTCGGCGAGGAAGTACACGCCCTGGTCCTTGACCAGGACGATGCGGCACTGATTGGCGATGGCTTCGGTCAGCACGGGGCGCAGGTCGGCGCCTTTGAATCGCAGTGACATGGATGAAATCTCCTGTGTTAAAAAAAGAGAAAGGCCCTCCACCCGATGGGATGAAGGGCCTGTAGGTCACGCGGCCGGAATGGCTGGAACGCCGTGGCGGGTGCCTCGGGTCAGCCGAGGGGCGTCATGCCGGGACGGCTTGGCGCTTACGGGCCGCCTTCGCGTCGAGGATGCTCACGTCGATCTGGCGCCAGCGCCCGTCGTCGATGAGCCGCTCCAGCACTTCGCCGAGCATGTCGAAATACACCTCGTCGTGCCGATCGACCAGTTCGACCGATTCACCGTTCTGACGGTGCAGTTCCACCACGTAGGTGTCTCCGCCGCGGTCGTAGAGGATCGTCACCCGGCCCTCGAACTTCGCGGTCGAGACCGTGAAGCTGATCGCCGGCGGGGTCTCGATGATCTTGGAGGGCGTGGGATCGACCCAGGTGAAGTCGCGGGCACCGGCATCCACCAGCATGTGGGTGATGCGCCGGAAGCGATCGGGGGCCGGCATCTCTTCCAACTGCTCGATGAGCTGGCCCAACTCCATGCACTGCGGCGTGGGAATGGGCAGCTTGGCCGGCGCCGAGCCGAGGATGTGCCTCGTGATGGTGTACGGCGTGCCGTCCGAAGTCTTCTCGGTGATGACCTCCGGCGTGTCCGCGCGCAGTCCGTCGAAGCGACGACGGGCATAGGGTTGGACATGCACCTTGGCGCCTTCGGCAGGAACCGTGGTCACCAGGCTGGGATCGAGCACCGCGAACTCGGAAGGCTTGAGCTTGACGACGATGGCATCGTCGGTCGCAGCGACCACCTTGCCGTCGAAGGGTTGGGGGTCGATGGCAAAGCCCAGCGTTGAGGACAGCGGCTGATCATCGAACACGCGGTACTTGAACGATCGCACGTTACGGGGCACATGGCCTGCGACCAGCGAAGGCATCATGGATTTGATGAGGGAACGGTCCATGGGGAAACTCCTTGAGAAATAACAAGGGATTCCCCGCCCGCAAGGGAGAGGTCCCTTGTGGGTGGCGTGGATGGACGCGGTAGGTCCGTAGGAAGAAACGACCAGCACGGTTTCCCGTGCTTGCAGCCTCGAAGGTCTCGACTGCCTGGGCATGTGTCGGCAGCGCCGACGGACATGGGGTAAGCATGGCCCCGGGGTGGTCGGCCTGCCCGCAGGAAACGGCACCGCAACATGCCCGCATTCCTGTGCTGCGTACAAGAAAAAGCCCCTCGAAAGGGGCCGGAGGGGTCAGGCTTGGTACACGAAGTAGTGCTCGCGCTGACGCGGAAAGAACACGTGCTTCCACGTGTCCCCGCTTGTGTTGCCACCGTCGAAGATGACCATTTCGTAGTCGTCCACGTCGGTGTCCATCAGGTCGGCGCTGGCGATATGGCGCATGTGCAGCATGCCGCTCATGCGCTCGACTACCAGGATCTGGCCGATGGCATCGTCCTGGCTCATGGCATTGAAGCAGGCTCCAAGCTGGTGCTCGAAGTCCGATACGGGCGAGATGAGATCGGGGAACATGGGATCGCTCCTATGAAAGTGAACCGGCCCGGCTCCCTGGCGGGAGACGGGCCGGCATGCGGTGAGGAAAAGGTAGGCTGGGGATGTGTCTGGCAGTTATTCGCCGGCCAACGGCAGGCCCGGCAACACGGGTGCGTCGGCATCGAGAATGAGGATGCGCACATCGGCCTGGCCGGCCAGTGCAAGGATCTGTGCCAGGTCGTCCGGCATGCCCTTGCTGCAGTGCTCCTGCCGAAGCTGCTCGGCGGAGATCTCCTCGACGTCCTGCAGGTGCTGGCCCGTCCAGGGCGTGGAAATCAGCTTGACGCCGATCGCCGGGCTGTAGGGAACCCGGAACGCAATGAACAAAAAGGCTTCCGGCGTCGCGAGGTCAGCCAGGTTGGCCAGGTACTGGCCGGTTTCGTGGCTGATGTGCGCGCTGCTGATTTCCCAGCACCGGCTGTAGTAGCCGGTCTCGAAGCTCAACCGCTGCACGACTTCCCGTGCGGCCTCGGCCGAATAAGTGTCGCCAATGTGGACGGGGAGGCCGTCGAAGTCGTCGCCGTGGATCGCGTACACCACGGCACCCACCACGCCGTAGGCGCCTTCACCGGCATCGCGTTCGGCCAGCACCTCGGCACTCACGGAGTCTGGGCCATTGCTGACTACGGCGAAATCGCTGGTGACGATGCAGGATGCTGAAACCAGCTCCTCATCGGAGAGGTGTTCTTGGCTCTGGTGGATGTTTCGCCAGACATGCGGGCTTCCGTCCTCGTGGCTGATGGACAGCGTGCGGACGATTTTCAGATTCCAGTAGCCGCGTAGAAAGGGATTGGGATTCTGGGACATGGGATTTCTCCAACAGAATAATGATGGAGCCAATCCCCGCCACCGGGAATTGACCCCGGTGGGTGGAAAGAAAGGAAACAGCGTCAGGTGACGCTGATCGTTGGCGTTTGGGCCAATCGCTCGGCGACGCGTCGGCGCAAATTCATGCGGAATGGCTCGTCGCTGACGCCCGCCAGCAGATTGATGGTCTCCAGCGCAATCAGGGCCGAGGCCTCTTCGATGTCGGCGGCCACAATGGCCTTGCGCAGTTGGTCGCCGAGCTGGAGGGCCTGCGAGGAGGAACTGATGACGCGGACCTCGCGGCTCAGGTAGCAGCCGTTGCCGCCGAACTCGAACAGCCGCGGCTTGCTGCAATACCAGCATCCCTCGAACTGGATGGCGGTCAGGTGGTGGCCGTCATCGAATCGGGTGGCGATCAGAAACAATGCGTCGAGATCGGCGGTGTCCTCGAACGAATGACGCTCGATCAAGTTCCCCAGCTCTTCGTCCTCATCGGCACCGAAGTGCACGGCGAGCAGTTCGAGCAGCGGCGGGATCGAAAGCCCTTCGTCGTCCGGCATCGGAATGCCGAGTTGCGTGGCCAGGTCTTCCAGGCCATCGAGCACGTCCGGCCATTGCGGATTGGTGGTCTCGGCGATCTGGGCGATGTAGGCCTGCCCGTTGCCGGGATGGCTCTCGTCCAGCGCGAAGGCGCCGAACAGCGCCTGGATGACGGGCGTCACACGGTCGAGCACGAGAACGCCGGTGGCTTCGTAGTAATTGTTGGCCATGAAGGCTCCTTTCGATGAATGAACGGAGCCAGCCCTTGCGGACGATGGCATCCGCAGGGGAACCGCCTGATGCCGGATGGCACTGGGCGGGGAGAAACGCGAGGGACATGGCCTCGGGCGAGGCGCATGTCCCTCATGGGGTCGCGTGAACGCAGTGATGAAGGTGTGCCGGGGACCGGCTCACCAACCGCTGTAGTTCAGCAGGAGGTCGGCGATCACCTGGCGACGAGGCAGATCGAGGCCGTCGAAGTCCGACAACCCGTTGAAGTGGCAGCGCTTGAGCATGGCACCGCCCTCGCGCGCGTTGTAGAAGCTGACCATCGCGGACAGGAACATGCGTTCCCCGCTGCTCAGGACGCCGAGGGCGTCGTTGAGGCGCAGCATGTCGGGGCGCAGATCCCACTTGCTCTTGGCCTGGTTCAGACCTTCACGGGTGCCATCGCCAAACCATTGCGGGCCGGCGATCTCGACACCACGCTTCCATGCCTCGAAAAAGGCTTGGGGCGCGGCGCTGAAATGCCGTTCTTCCCGAACGATCTGATCGACGACTTCCTGCGGCAGTAGCTGGTTCATGACGTGATTCCTCCAGTTGGATCAGGGAACGGCGAGCTGGGACCAGCCGCCTCTTTCGAGGGCACGTTGAGCCGCGGCATGGCTGCGGAAGTACTCACGAGATTCCCGCGAAACGGGACCTTCGGTATCGCGCGTGCCGATGTAGTGGCCGGCGGCGCTGTGCAGGACTTCGAGCGGCAGGAACTTGCCGCAGTAGGTCAAGGCCAATTGACCGAATCGGCCGAAAGAGGCTTGCTGGGACATGGATGGGCTCCTTGGAAAAGCGGGGCCCTGTCCCTCACGGGATGGCAGCTCCCGCACGCGGTTGAAAAAAAGCATCAGCGTCTTGGCGACGCGCGTCCGCGCAATGGATGCGATGCGGACTGGTGGGTTGCGCGGGGAGAACCCCGCGGCAGCCTGAAACCCTGGCTGCTGGCATGTGCTGACGAATCAGCGAGCATGCGGGCAGCTTCGTGGGGGGGGCGCGCCACGTCAGTTGGAAATCGGCATCTGGTCCAGCCCCGATTGATGTACGCAGAGACAAAGAAAAGCCCCGCAGCAAGTGCGGGGCGGTCATGACGGTGCGGTGAGGCTGGATCAGCGGGGCTTGTCGCCCAGGACATGCTGCTTCCAGATGGCGAATGCCTCGTCCGCTGGCAGCTCGGCCAGGATGACGATGGGCTGGTCCTGTCGGCTGCGCAGCTTTGCGAAATACGCTGCGCGGTCGGCAATGGCCTTGAGCTTGATGCCCTTGAGGAACAGCAGCCTGCCGTCCTTGATGAACAGCACCTTGTTGCCGATGTCGCGGTTGAACGCGGTGCGCAGCTTGCGCTCCGCGTGCATGGCATCGGCCAATTGGTCCACTAGGAAGTCGAGCGTCATGTCGATGAGAAGCGGCTCGTCGTCTTCGCGTTCGACGTCGAGCGATGCCGGCGGCAGGCTCTTGGCGAATTCCTCGGCCTGGGCCAGCAGCGCGGCCTGGCCTTGCAACGCGCGCACGAACGTCGAGCCGCCGTGTCCGTCGTTGCGGGCTTCGGCGATGGGCCTGCCGTCGAACATGACGGTGGCGGTGAAGCACAGCGTTTCCTCGCTCGCGAAATCCGCGACCTTGAGGTTCTTGAGGGTGATGCGGTCTTGTCGGGTGATGGTGTCCATGGGAAGTCCTGATATCGACCGGGTTGACGACACGCCCCTGACGGGACGCGGCATACATCCCGTGGGTTGGAGGAAGGTGGCATCGATGCCCGGTGGGCAGCGTTCGCCGGAGAGATGCCGGGGCGAACTGGCGGGTGGCGTGGGCGGAACCCACGGCAGTCTGGACACCCTGGCTGCTGGCTGTTGCCGATGCGTCGGCAATGCAGGAGGGAGGATCGCGCGACCCGCCGGCCGCGTCTTGCATCAATCCGAAGCGATCGATCCCGTCTTGTGCAGGTACTGCACCAGCCGGCGTCCCCAGCCACGCGACGCACAGCACGGCCATGGAATTGCCGATCGCCTTGCAGTTCGGTGCATCGGCGGTGCGTAGTGAGGCGGATTGCAATGTTGGCGGTCATGTGGGTCTCCCGTTCGTGTGGCGCAGGGCCATCGCCCTGGCCGGGGCGTTGAAAGGCAGGAGAAAGGCGCCGAAGGCCCCAGGGGCCTTCGGCTCGGGAGGAAAGAAGAACCACCCGTGGGCTGATTGGCAGGCCCGGTCGTCGCTAGAACCGTCTGCTCATCCAGCAATCACACCCGGCCCATGTCGTGGCTGGGGCCGGCATCGTCTGGCGCACATCCGCGCACAAAGGGAGCCCGTTTTTGCGCCGGCGGGCACCGGCACCGAATACCGCTGACCGCGAAGGGTCTCCGGATGGCTCGCACAGGCAAGCCATCGGGGGACCCTTCGCAGCGGCGGAAGGAATGCAGACGAGGAGAACGCGCGGGGTGCGGTTCGCGGAGAAGCCACCTTCAGGTCCCGCGGCCGGGGCCGGCCGGACGGGACGCGCACACGGAGCAAGAAGGCGTTGCGCGCTGGGGCGTCCCGCAGGGCATGCGGGACACGGGCCACGCCGCCGATGGCGGGCATGGCTCACGGGGAACGGGGGCGGTCAGGCGCCTTTGCGGCCACCGCCACTGGTACGGCGTGGACGCGAGGCACCACGCCTGGACGTGCCGGTTGCCACCGGCAGCGTGCCTTTGCAGTCGGGGTAGCGACTGCACGACCAGAACGGGCCGCTCTTGCCGGTTCGCTGGCGCGTGGGTGCGCCGCACTGCGGACAAGCCGGTCCTTGGGGAACCTTGATGGACAGGGACGTGCTGCCGTATTGCGCGATCAACTGCGAAATCCAGGCGGCCTGCTTGCCGATGAACACATCCAGGGTGAGTTGTCCGCCCTCGATCATGTCCAGCGCCTGTTCCCAGACGGCGGTGGTGCCGGGGTCGGCAATCGCCGCGGGCACGGCGTCGATCAGCGTGAACGCCGCATCCGATGCGCGGATGGAGCGCCCCTTCTTCACGATATAGCCGCGGGCGATCAGCCCGCTGATGATGTTGGCCCGCGTCGCCTCGGTGCCGATGCCCGTCGTGTCCTTGAGCTTCTGCTTCAGGCGCGGGTCGGTCACGAAACGCGCAACGCCCTTCATCGCCTTGACCAGTTCGCCCTGGGTATAGGGCTTGGGCGGCATCGTCTTGAGGGCCTTGATGTCGGCCCCGGCGACCTGGCATGCCATCCCGTCACGCAGCGCAGGCAGCACCTGGGTGCGCACGGGGGCGTCGCCATCCTCATCGGCGCTGCCTTCACGTTCGGACTCGGCCAGCACCAGGCGCCAGCCGCGGGCGACGACCTGCTTGCCCGTAGCCACCAGCTTCTGCTGGCCGCAGGAGAGATCCGCCACGGTGCGGTCGAACTCGTGGTGCGGGAGGAACTGGGCCAGGTAATGTGCCCGGATCAGCCGGTACAACGCCCGTTCCTTCTCGCTCATGGCGGAGAGATTCGCGGGTTCGAGCGTCGGGATGATGCCGTGGTGCGCCGTCACCTTGCCGTCGTTCCAGGCGCGCGAGCGCTGGGTGCGGTCGAGCTGGCCCATGATCTGGGCCAGCGTGGGATCGGTCTTGAGCAGGCTGTCCAGGACCGTGGGCACTTCGGCGAACATGCTTTCGGGCAGGTAGCCCGAATCCGAGCGCGGGTACGTCGTGGCCTTGTGCGTCTCGTACAGGGCCTGGGCGATCTCCAAGGTTTCCTGCACGTCCAGCCCAAGCTGCTTGGAACAGACTTCCTGCAAGGTGCCCAGGTCGAACAGCAGCGGCGGGCCTTCGCGCACGCGCTCGGTCTCGACCGACACCACCTGGGCACTGCCCGCGGCGCGGATCTGCTGCGCGGCCTGCTGTGCGACGGGCTGCCGCAGGCAGCGGCCGGCGTCGTCGGTGCTGGCATCGGGTGCCACCCACTGCGCGGTGAACGTCTGACCGCCTGCGGACAGCGACACGTCGATGGCCCAGTACGGCACGGACACGAAGGCCGCGATCTCTCGGTCGCGGTCCACCACGAGTTTGAGCGTCGGGGTCTGTACACGCCCGACCGACAGCACGCCATCGTAGCCGGCCTGCCGCCCGAGCACGGTGAACAGCCGGCTGAGGTTCATGCCCACGAGCCAGTCGGCGCGCGAGCGCGCCAGCGCCGAGTAATACATCGGCAGCGTCTCGGCCGAGGGCCGCAGCTTGGCGAGCGCGGTGCGGATGGACGCATCGTTGAGCGCCGACAGCCACAGGCGTTCGATGGGACCGCGGTAGCCGCACAGGTCGATGATCTCGCGTGCGATCAGTTCGCCTTCGCGGTCGGCGTCAGTGGCGATGACAAGCTGGGTCGCCTTCGCCAGAAGCGCTTTGACGACCTTGAATTGCGTGGCGGTCTTCGGCTTGACCTCGACCCGCCACTGCTGGGGAATGATGGGCAGCTGTTCCAGCGACCAGCGCTTGAGCGCCGCGTCATAGACCTCGGGTGCTGCCGCTTCGACGAGATGGCCGATGCACCAGGTGACCGTGACACCGGAGGCGTTGAGGCAGCCTTCACCGCGCTGCGTGGCGCCGAGAATCCGGCCGATGTCTTTGCCCTGGGAGGGCTTCTCGCACAGAAACAGCCGCATGTCCGTCCATCCGCTTCCCGTTGTTCATGGAGTTGCTGGGATCGAGGATGCCGAGCGCCTGTTGGGGCAGCAGCAAACAAGCTGCATGCGGCAGCGACCGCTTTCACGCCGATGGAACGGCTTGGGCGGGATGGCGTGCGGCCGGCGGTGTGCGAGCCGGGAGCCGCGATGTTCGGGAGCGCGCGGAAGCCGGTGGACGCTGATGGAGCTATCCCCTGGGGATAGCTCGCGAGGACATGGGGGGCGGCAACGTACTGCGGCCGCCCCCACGCCGGATCACTTCCTGCGCTTGGGCTCCTTCGACGCTGCCGGTTCCTGGGCGGCCTGGGGCTTGGGCTGCGCGTCCTGTGCGGTCTCCTGCGATTTGGGGCTCAGAACGACGGACTCGATGCGGAACGGCAGGATGCCGACGCTGCGCGCGTTGATCTGCCAGGTCTCGCGCGGCTGATCCTCGTTGTCGGTCCAGGGTTCGCGCTCCATGCGGCCGACGACCAGCACGCGCATGCCCTTCTGGTAAAGGTCCTTCCAGTGTGCGGCGTCGCGGTGCCAGATTTCCACCGGCGCCCAGAAGCCGCCGCGGTCCTCGAAGTCACCGCCCTTGGTGGGAACGGGGTTGTCGAAATACACGTTCAGCCGCAACAAGCGCCGCGGTTCGTCGTTGCCGTTGGGGAACTCCCGGTACTCGGGGGGCGAGCCGATGTTGCCTTCGCCCGAAAAATGCGTGCTCATGGTGCAATCTCCTTGGTGGTTGAAATACCCGTGCCATGTCGGCGTCGGGCGCGTGCTGGGGTGCCCGACGCGATCACCGATCGCGCACTCCGGGGGGTATGGACGCGAGCCGGCGCAGGTAGGCGTCTTCCGCCTCGGCGGCCTTGCTGGCGCACTCCTGGGCCTGCCTACCCAGGGTGTGCAACAGGCTGATCTGCATGTTCAGCGTGATGCGCTGCAGCTCGATCGCGTGCAGGTCGGCCAGCAGGTTGACCGGCGTGCTGGTGCTCGCCATCAGCTCCTGCCACAGGGCCACGCCCATGGCCGAGCGGTCGTTCCTGCGCCAGCGCAGGAACGTCGTTCCCGCGCCAGTGGTCTGCTGGGCCAGTTCCACGGGCAGCAGATGGAAGGGATGCCCACCGGCCTGTTGCAGCACTTGTCGCTGCGCCAGGCCGATCAACTCGTCGCGCATGGCGAAGCACTGGCTGGCCCAGGCCTCCAAGTCCCCTTTACCTTTAAAAGGCTTTAAAAGGCCTTTTAGAGAGGCCGCGTGTTCCAGGCGCATGAAGGCTCCCTGTTGCAGGCCCCGGAAGTAGCGGGTCGGCTGGTTCAGATCGCTCATGCGGATTCGTCCTCGCCGGCAGTGGCTGCGCCTTCGGACGGGTCGGCAGCAGCGGCCGCATCACCATCGACGCTGGTAGCGGCTGCGGCAGGATTCTCACCGCGCTGTTGCAGACCACGGCGCACCATGGGTGGCGCAAACGTCGAGCGGCGCGTGCCTTCGAGGACGTCCTGCGGCAACTCGCCGAACTTCTCCAGCGCGACCCGCGCTGCGGCATTCTTCGCCGCGAAATCGTCGCGGGTGCAGCCCGAGTAGCGGTACTGCTGGGCCAGCGAGAACAGGCTGCGCAGCGCGTGCGCGCCCTCGTTGAGCCAGCGCTCCAAAGTGCTGCGGTCGATCAGCGCGGTGTGGTGGGCGAGGATCAGCTTGCGCGCGATGTCGTCGTAGTCGGCCAGGAGATAGACGGCGGCAAAGCCCAACTGCGCATTGACGAACAGCGGCAGCTTGACGGGCTGCACGTTGAGGTTCTCGCCCAGGCTCAATGCCGCAGGCACGCCCGCCAGTGCCTGGTCCACTTGTTTGCGCAAGGTCTGCAGCGTGGTCCTGGTCTGGTCGAGCTTGTCCTCGATGCGCAGCATCCACCAGTCGCTGTAGGGGTCGTCCTGCTCCGAGCCGCGCTTCATCTTATTCATCACCGCGATGTAGCCGTTCAGGCCGACGATGCCGGGTCGCCCTTCGGCGGCGGCGCGGCCGTGCCAGATGCGGGAAGCGTGATGCGTGTGCAGCGTCAGCGACATCGCGCTGCGCAGGGAGCCGAGGTTGAGTTGCAATGGTTCGTTGCTGGTTGCCATGGTGAGCGCTCGCAGTTGGACAGGGAGCCGCCAGCATCCGCATGCAGCGGAAGGCAGTCAGTCAACAAACCGAAATGAGCCGGCCCCCGGTTCTATGCGCGCTGGCGGCGCAGCGCGCAACGGTCCCTTGGAGGCCGGAGCATTCACGTTGGCGCTCCGTGCCTCGGTCGTTGACGGTATGCGTACTGCACCGCACGTCGCGCTGCCGTTCGACACGATCCTTCGCCGCGCAGCCGTCCCCAGTGGACCGTTCCGTTGAGCGCCATGGAGGTCTGCTTCATGGTCTTGCAGGCGCTCTACTCAGGTTTTGCGCAGCATGTCGCGCCGTCGTCCGGCGTTTCACCACACAGCCGTCCCCTGGGGACCGTTTCTGCCGACCGCCAAGGAGGTCTGCTTCATGGCCTTGCCAGGCCCTGCGCTCAGGATTTGCGCAGCAGATCGCGCAGGCGCTCGATGTGCTGCCGGGCCACCGCGGGCGGCACGACGTTGCGCGGCGGCTCGGGCGGTGGCGCTCGCGCCGCCGATGGTGTTGGCGCTGCCGGGCTGGTCTGCTTGGCCCACGCATTGAACTCGCCGCGCATGGCGCGCTGGATGATGCCGAACAGGTACCCGGCGGGGTTGCGGATGCCATGCTTGCCGCACCGTGCGGCCCACTCGTCCAGCACAGCCTGCCGCAGGGCAGCGTCCACTTGCTGCAACGCCATCCTGGCGCCGGCTTGCTGTTCCGCCTTCAGTTCCGCGAAACGCTTGGGCCATTGCAGGTCGCCCAGCGCGCGCGCCTGCGCGGTAGTACGTACTTCATCAATACGACTACTACGTACTGTACGGTCCTGCTTCGGATTCCGAAGAGCGCCGTCTGGCGCGGGTTTCGGCCCTGCTTCGGATTCCGAAGAAGGGCGTTCGCCATTCCGAAGAAGGCTGGCGGGCCCTTCTTCGGAATCGTGGATCGCATCCTCCTGTGGATAACTTGCGGTGGCGGTGATGCCCTGGTCGGCCAGGCGCTCGGCGAGCACTTGCAGCCGCGACGGCAAGGTGCGTCCGGACAACATCGGGTCGTCCGCGATCTCCTGGAGGGTGTTGAGTCCCACCACCTGGACGGCCTTGGCGGAATGCCCCAGCGACTGGCTGACCAGGGCCAGGTAGTCGGCGTCGAGCTGCATGGCCTCGAACAGTGTCAGGGGTTCGTCGTGCAGGACGTAGAGGTTTCCGAGGATGCGGCCGGTCTTGGGGTCGCGCCGTCGTCGCACGAGGCTCAGCCAGCGCGTCAGGCGCAGCAGCGTCAGCGCCCGCGCGACGGTCTCGTGGGAGGCTTGTCCCGCGCAGGGCATGGACGCCAGCCATGGGCGCAACTGCTCATAGGTCGGGAACGTCGTGACGCCGTCGTCGTTGAGCATCAGCCGGAACACCTGCCAGGCGTTGCGCTCCAGCGGTGTCAGGCGGCGGTCGACGAACAGCCGCCGCGGCACGCTCTCGTGCCGATTGCCACTGAATAGGAAGGCGTCGCCGGACGCCGCAGGCGTGGGCACTGCCATGGGCGCTGGCGCGCGGGGATTTGGATTGGGCGTGAGGTCCTTCAGCGCAGCGTCGAACAGGTCGGCGAGTGCGATGGGGCCTTGACGCGGGGCTCGTGGGGCGGTGTCGTCCACGGCCATGGCCTAGTCCAATCCCTGATCGACCCAGTTCCTGATCGCGGCCCAGACCACCGAGAGCGGCAGTGACATGCCCTCGGCCAGGTCCATGGCCGCATCGAGAATCGAGGTCTCATCCTCCAGATCGACGTTCCTGCTGCTGGTCACGGCTTTCCATTGCCGCCAAAGTTCGGTGTCCTGGGTCTCGTCCAGGACGGGGTGGCGCCCCTTGCGCTTGGGCAGGCCGAGGATCTCCCGCCGCAGGGCGACTTCCTGATGGGTCAGGCCATAGAAGCGGCTGACCATCTCCGTGCTGGCCCCCAGCCGCAGCATGCGATCGACCGTGGCGATTTCCTTCTCCACGTCCTGTGCCTGGTTGAGCAGGCGCTGCAGCACTTCGCGGTTGACCGTGACCGAGCACCACGAGACGCTGGCGTTGGCCAGCACGCTGATCAGCGCGGGGTGCTTGAGCGCATCCAGCTCGGCCTCGCCGAAGCCCATGGCCTTGCAGCGGCGCAGTTGGCCGTTGCGAAGGTCATACAGCGCCTGGGCAATCACGGCCTGGTTGAGCGGATGCGATGTGGACATGCGGCCTCCCTCGCTCACGTCCCGGGCGCCGTGGTGCCGGCTTCCAGGTCCAGCAGACGCCGGGCCAGGCGGAGCAGCCGAAATAGCTTGACCAACGCCGTGTCGCTCAAGCGCCTTGTGCAGTCGCCGTGGTGTTGACCCTGGCCGTGCAGCAGTGCTGGCAAGTCGGCGGCGAGCTGCGCGCCATCCACGCCCGCTTCAGCAGTGGGCTGACCCGTCAGAGTGATGAGCAGCGCCAGCACCGCCCGGCCGAGCGGCGATGGTGCATGGGCGGGCGCGCAGCAAACGAAGCCGATGCCATCGGAGCGATCCTCGATGCACTCGTCCAGGGCTGCCTCCCCGGCGATCTCGCGCGCGAACTGCGCGATGTGGATGCGCAGCCGATCGGGCGTGTCCAGGCCGGCGTCGATGTACCAGACGTCGGAGATCGGATAGAGCCCGCCGGCTTGCACCGGGATGGACTGCAGCACGCTCGCCGAGAAGTCGGGCGGCAGCGCATCGCCCAACTGGTCGGCAACCATGCGCTGGATCGACTGCAGCCGTTCGGTCGTCGGTGCCGGCGAGACGATGTGCTCGAGAAGCAGATCGCCTGGTGCGGCCGTGGGGCTTTCCGTTGTCGTCTCTCGGGCCGTATCCTCGCGCAAGGTGGGCTCGGACGCCGGAGGGCTGGCGGGTGGAGGACTGGCCGCCGCTGCAGGCTTGGCGATGGACGATGCTACGCCCGGGGGAGGCGGCGTGCCGGCGGTGGGCGAAGGCAACGCCGGCGGCGCCGCAGGTGGCGTCGGGTCACTGACCAGCGCCCGGTGGCGGCTTTCCGATTCGGTCAGGTCCAGCGCCAACACGTCGTAGCCGATGCCCAGCAGCTCGGACATCTGGCCGATCAGCTCGTCCTGCACGCGCTGCGGCGCGAACTCGTCGCCCTGCGTGTCGAACTGCGCCAGCACCTCCTGAAAGAAGCTGTCGAAGTCCAGCGGCAGCGTGCGGTCCTTGGCATAGTGCTCCCAGGTGCGCTTGCAGGCCGTCCGCATGACCGACAGCCGCTCGACCTGGTGGCGCCCCAGGCCGCCATAGAGCACAGTGGGAATGGCGGGCAGCAGGTAGCGCACCGCGTCGGCCATGCGGGTGATGTGCGACCGCTGGACGGGGAACCCATCGGCCGCCAGGCGGCGGGCCAGTTCCGACTGGCTCAGGGCGGCGCTACTCTCCTGCTCGTAGAACTCGCGTGCTTTCTCGACGCCGAGCGCGCGCTCGATGAACGTGAGGCCACCGCGCAGTTCGTTCTCGGCAAGATGCCCGGTCAGCGCGACGATTTCACCGCGCTCCGGCCATGGCCGAAACAGGCACGATATGCGGAAGAAGCGTTCGTCCTTGGTCTCCGACCAGAGTTCGCGCAGGATCGCCAGCCGCGTGTTGCCGCCGTTGCGGATGATGTAGTGGTCCTCGCCGGGCCGGCGGGTGATGGCTGGCGCCGCGTCCAGGCCGCGCTCGCGGATGGACGCCTTGATTTCCTCGTAGGCGGGGTTGCGCTTCATGCGCGGGTCATGGTCGTAGGGCCGCAGCTGGTCCAGCGTCACGACCATGGGCGTGTCCGCGATCGGGTCGCTCAAGGCCGTAGCCGCTGGGCCGCTGCGCTCGAAGCCGGCCGCGAGCAGCTTGCCGGCCATGTCCTGCGAGGTCATGTCAGCCATGGCCGCACCCCTCGCAGTCCCCACGACCGCCGGCCGGCGCCATGCGGGCCTCTCGCTCGGCGCGGCGGATCTGCGCACGGGCGTTCAATTCGGCCCGGTGGTCGCTCGCGGTCGAACTGGTGTAGATCGCCGCGCAGCCGGCCTTGGTGAACTTGAGGTGCCCGCCCGGCGTGCGCTTGACGTGCCAGCCTTCACCGACCGCGAACTCGATCAGCGCGCGCAGCCGCTTGTGGCCGCGGGCCAGTTCATGTGCGTTCGCCATGGGACCTCCCGGCATCAAGAGGACGTGGCGGGCGACCGGACATTGCGGCAAATCTGTCCTGCCATTGCGGGAACAGCTCGCTTGCGAGCGCGCGCATCGTGTCGAGCGAGGCCGGCGCGACCCTGCCGGGCGGCTGGCGGTGCTCGACCCGATGCACCGGCAGGCCGCGCGTCGCGGCGCGCGGATAGGCTTCGATGGCTGGCACGTCGGTGGCGAGCACGCGGATGCCGGCATGGTCTTGGAACAGGTCGCGCAGGGCCTGCTGGATCAGTCGGGCGTTCGCCGACACCGGGTGGACGCGGTTGATGAGCAGGTGCAGCGGCGGCGGTTCGATGCCCAGGTGCCGGTACGGCGCGATGTCTTCGAGCAACTGCATGGTGCCGCGTCGAAGCTCCCGGGCCGCGAGGATTTCCGGCGTGACGGGCGACAGCGCAAGGTCGGAGGCGAGCACCGCCATCTCCAGCAGCACGGAACGCGCGCCCTGGGTGTCGATCAGCACCAGGTCGTAGAGGGGAGCAAGTGCTGGCAGCAGATGCCGCAGCCGCAGGCGGCCATCCGGCGCATGCAGCAATAAGGTGTTCAGCTCGCCCCGGTGGTCGTTGGACAGCACCAGGTCCAGGCCCGCGATGATCGTGCGGGACACGAGCTGGCCAAGGTCGCGCTCGTTGAAGGCCAACAGCTCATAGATGCCGCCCGGCGCGCGCTGGGTCAGTTCGTAGTAGGAGGACAAGGTGGGCTGCACGTCGAGATCGAGCAGCAGCACGCGCAGGCCCGCGTCCGCGGCGAGCCCGCCCAGGTTGGCGGCCGTCGTGGTCTTGCCGACGCCGCCCTTCGTTGAAATGATGGATACGACCTGCATGGCGCTCTCCGGCTGGGAATGGGAAGTCCGCGGGAGAACGGGTCAGGTCCGGTGGTTGAGGCGCTCGGCGATCCACTGGTCGATTTCGATCGAATCCCAGCCGACGGCGCGCACGCCCAGGCGCAGCGCCTGGGGAAACTGGCGCTTCTTCATCAGGTTGTAAATGTGGGCGCGTTTGAAGCCGGACTTGGCTTCGACTTCATCGAGCCGCAGGATGCGGCGCTCGTTCGGCGGGAGTACAGGGGGCTGCGACATGGCGGTCACTCCTGAACGCTCGGTGGCGTTTGTTGGCGTGACCTTTATTCAATAGACCTGGCTGCGGAAAGACATTGCAAATGCAATCTCCGCGGTTGCACATACAAGCTGGAAAAACCTCATGCGCTTGCGCTACGGACGTACTTCCTGGCGTTGGCGAACTTGCCGTTCAAGGTTCGCTCCGTGATGCCCATGGTGCCGCCGAAGTGGGCGACCAATGCCGAGACGAGTGCCTCCTGTGTTTTGAAGCTGGAATAGGGCACACCCGAAGGGGACTGGCCCAGCATCAGCGTCAGCATCCCGCCGATGATGTTGAGATACGTCGTCTCCGCTCGCTCGCTGATCTCGCATTGCTTGGAAGCCAGCAGCGCGGTGGACTGCTTGAGCAAGGTGTCGCGCTGCTCCTGCAATTCCTGCATCTGGCGACGCGCATGCTCCAGGGCCGCCTGAAGGGCCAGTCGCTCGATCAGGATCGCCTGTCCTGTTTCCAAGGTGATAAAAGGATGCGCCATGCGTTCGCCACGGCTGAACAGGAATCCTGGCCGGTGCTCGGGATAGTGGTTGCGCATCCAGCGCTTCAGATCGACATGGCGAACGGTCAGATCCGGCGACTGCAGCAGCTTCGGATCATTGAGCGTGATGCCGTTCTGGCCGTAGGGCAGCTCCCCGTTGAGGATGCCGTCATAGATACGCTCCGAGTACAGCCGGCACTCATTCCATCGCGGGCAATTCAACGATGGAGGCAGGAAGCGCGGTGACGCGATCGCAGCCAGGATCATCGGCAGGTACCGCAGCAACCCGGCCCACCGTATGGCAGCCTCGATGGGACGATAGAACACCTTCGATGTTGGAATGTCCTTGTGCATGTCTTCGTCTCCTTTCGGAAGCGCTACATCACCGGCTCCTTTCTTGCCCTGCCAAGGGCTGCTGTGTCGTTATGACCTTCCGCGGGTGCCTGGGAAGATGCCCTGAACGTAGACGGGCGAGGTGATTGGTTTGGCGTCCGCTGTAGGTGGCCTCGTCTTGCTCGTTGTGCAAGAATCGATCGGTTGCCGGCCCATCGAGCGATGAGGACGAAAGCTCGATATTGGCGCTCACGGTACCAGCGTCATGCGCTGCGCTGTTCCCCGCAAAACCGATTTGGTATGGTCTGATACGGCGATGGTTTCAGAAGCTGCGATCAACGGCTTCTGTTCTCCGGGACCTAGGGTCGGCAGAGAAAATCCGGCGGTGTCATATCTGCCCCGGATGCTGATATAGCGATATAGCATCACCCGCGCAGGTCCAGATGACTGCCAACCTGAGATTCGATGCTCACAAGTCCGTAGCAGTTGGTCTACTTGCTCTCTGGTTTCGAGACTGGAAGTGTTGTCGTCCGGTCCGAGGTAGATGGGCGGGGTGATGAATGCCCTGGCATTCCAGGAAGTGGCTTTGCCTAACATGCTCATGGTAAAATTCCCCAGGCTTACTTTGGAATTCCGTTCGGGTGTACTCGGGCCGAGTTCTGGCTTTTAAATTCAACACTTTGGTCTGTCCATGACCCGTACCGCTTCGACCAACATCGCTCTGTGGTGGCGCTTCCAATAGGAAGCGGCATGTCGTTGCGGTCTTGACCGCACCTTGCCGCCGTACCGGCAGGCAAGGTTTCAAGAAGGCTCCCCGGCACGGCGGCTCCAAGATTTGAGGAGATTGCCCGATGCCCTTGGCACCCCAGCCCCGTCGTAGAACTGATGCCCCGCGCGCTGTGTCGCCGCGAGGGGTAGGTCTGTCCGCCCAGTCTCAGCACTTGGCCCTGGCATGCGGGCGCCGTCGCTGCGTCAGTACACCGCACTGGCGCACGCCAAGACATCTCTCAGGAGCCCTTGCTACCTTGAGCCAGCACATGCTCGCGCTTCGTCCATCGCAATCAACTGTCGATGTGTGTAATAAAGTGGGTAATGGAGGTTGTGTGTAATGGAAAACATTAATGAAATCAAGGACTTAGAATCATGAGACTCCTGATGATCGACAACTACGACAGCTTCACCTTCAACCTCGTGCAATACCTGCAGATGCTGGGTGCCGAAGTGAAGGTGGTGCGCAATGACGCGATGAGCGTCGCTGAAATCGCCGCGCTCAAGCCTTCGCATATCGTGGTATCGCCCGGCCCGAAGACGCCGAACGAAGCCGGTGTGTCGCTGGAGGTGATTCGCCAGCTCGGCCCCAGCATTCCGCTGTTCGGTGTGTGCCTGGGCCACCAGGCCATCGGCCAGATCTATGGCGGTGACGTGATCCGCGCCAGCAACATCATGCATGGCAAGGTCTCGCCGATCCGGCATGAAGGCAAGGGCGTGTTCGCCGGCCTGCCGGACCGCTATGAGGCCACCCGCTACCACTCGCTGGTGGTGGACAAGAACACGCTGCCGGCAGCGCTGGAAATCACCGCCTGGACCGAGAATCCGGACGGCTCGATGGAAGAGATCATGGGCCTGCGCCACCGCGAATATCCGGTTGAAGGCGTGCAGTTCCACCCCGAATCCATCCTCACCCAGCACGGCCACGCGCTGATGAAGAACTTCCTGGACCGCACATGTTGATCGAGCCGAGCCAGTTGCTGTTGTTCATGCTCGCAGGCTGGTTGTTGAACCTCACACCGGGCCCGGATGTGCTGTACATCATCAGCCGCTCGCTGCGCGGTGGCCGCCGCGCTGGCGTTGCCGCGATCGCCGGCATCAGTGCCGGCTGCCTGGTGCATGTGGCCCTGGCCTCGCTGGGACTGGGCGTGCTGCTGGCGACGTCGGCCACCTTGTTCACCGTGATCAAGTGGATCGGCGCAGCCTACCTGTTGTGGGTGGGCGTGCGATTGCTGCGCAACACCGGCGAATCGACCCTGCAGGCCGATATCGCCGCCAGCAGCGGCAGTGCCGGTTCGTTCTGGCAGGTGTTTGCCGGTGGCTTCCTGACCAATGTGCTGAACCCGAAGGTGGTGCTGTTCTTCCTCGCCTTCCTGCCGCAGTTCATTGCGCCGTCGGTGCAGAACAAGGCTCTGGCATTCGCCGTGCTCGGCTTGGTGTTCACCGTCAACGCGCTGCCGATCAATGCCGCCTATGTGCTGGCTGCCGACCGCGTGCGCAGCAGTCGCTGGGCTGCGCGTGGCATGCAGTGGCTGGACAAGCTGGCCGGCGTGCTGTTCATCGGCTTCGGCTTGCGTCTGGCGCTTACTGCGAGGCCGACGCCGTGAGCCTGGAAGACCTGCGCCTGTTCGTGGTGATGCTCGGTGGCCGCCATGCGCGTGCCAATACCGAGGTGCATGACGTGGTGTTTGCCGTTGGTGCGGACATCACGCAGACCTACCCGCAGCTGCGCCAGCAATGGTTTGGCGAAGCGGCAGGCCTGCACCTGGATTCGTGGATGACGGTAGAAGGTGTCGAGGACTGGCAGGTGCGCCTGTCGGCGGAGGCACCTGCCGCCGATGCGCCGACGCTGTTCTTCGTCAATCTCGGCGGTTACGTCGATGGCCAGTTCGGCGAGGACCACCGTTACCTGCTGGTTGTTGCCGCCGATGCGGTCGAGGCCAAGCGCAAGGCGCTGGCACAGGCCGCAGCGCAATGGATCAAGCCGCACCGCGATGCCTTGCTGGAAGTGGACAGCTGCCTGCCGGTAGGCCCGATCGGCGGCCTGCACGTACAGCTGTGTCACGGCGCGCATGCCGGCATCCACAGCCAAAGCGACTACATCGTTATTTCCTGATTCTGGAGTTGTCATGACCATCACCGCGCAGGAAGCCCTGCAACGCACCATCGAGCACCGCGAGATTTTCTTCGACGAGATGGTCGACCTGATGCGGCAGATCATGCGCGGCGAGATCTCGCCGACCATGACCGCCGCCATCCTCACCGGCCTGCGGGTCAAGAAGGAAACCGTGGGCGAGATTGCCGGTGCCGCCACGGTGATGCGCGAGTTCGCGCGCCCGGTGCAGGTGGCCGACAAGACCCATCTGGTCGACATCGTCGGCACCGGCGGCGATGGCTCGCATACCTTCAACATCTCCACCTGTTCGATGTTCGTGGTCGCGGCTGCCGGCGCCAAGGTGGCCAAGCACGGCAACCGCAGCGTCTCGTCCAAATCCGGCAGCGCCGACGCGGTGGAAGCGTTGGGTGCGGTGATCGAGCTGCAGCCCGAGCAGGTGGCGCAAGCCATCGAGCAGACCGGCATCGGTTTCATGTTCGCGCCCATGCACCACCCGGCGATGAAAGTGGTCGCGCCGGTGCGCCGCGAAATGGGCGTGCGCACCATCTTCAACATCCTCGGCCCGCTGACCAATCCGGTCGGTGCCACCAATATCCTGATGGGCGTGTTCCACCCCGACCTGGTCGGCATCCAGGCGCGCGTGCTGCGTGAGCTCGGTGCCGAGCGCGCACTGGTGGTGTGGGGCCGCGACAACATGGACGAAATCTCGCTCGGCGCCGGCACCCTGGTGGGTGAGCTGCGCGACGGCAAGGTGCGCGAGTACGAAATCCATCCGGAGGACTTCGGCATCGCCATGTCGGCCAGCCGCAACCTCAAGGTCGAGAACCCGGAAGAGTCCATCGCCATGCTGCGCGCGGTGCTGGACAACCAGCCGGGCCCGGCCAACGATATCGTCGCCCTCAACGCCGGCGCCGCCCTGTATGTGGCCGGTGTGGCCGACAGCATCGCCGACGGTCTGGCCCGCGCCCGCGCGGTGATTGCCGACGGCAGCGCCCGCGCACGCATGCAGCAGTACGTTGCCGCCAGCCGCGTGCTGGCCGGCAATCCCTGATAATCCCCCAATCACCCGCGTCAGCAACGCCCGTCTTCCAGGAAGCAGATCCATGAGCGACATCCTCAACACCATCCTCGCCCGCAAAGTGCAGGAGGTAGCGGAGCGCAGCGCCAACGTGCCGCTGGCCGAGTTGAGGGCGCGTCTGGCCGATGCCTCGCCGGTACGCGGCTTCGCCAATGCGCTGAACGCGGCGATTGCCAATGGTGACCCGGCGGTGATTGCCGAGGTAAAGAAGGCCAGCCCGTCCAAGGGCGTGATCCGCCCGGATTTCCATCCGGCCGATATTGCGGTGAGCTATGAGTTCGGCGGCGCCAGCTGCCTGTCGGTGCTGACCGATGTGGATTTCTTCCAGGGCGCCGACCTGTATCTGCGCCAGGCCCGCGACGCCTGCACGCTGCCGGTGCTGCGCAAGGACTTCGTCATCGACCCGTACCAGGTCTACGAGGCGCGCGTGCTCGGTGCCGACTGCATCCTGCTGATCGTCTCGGCGCTGGATGATCGCCAGCTGGCCGAGCTGTCGGATCTGGCCATGCAACTGGGAATGGATGTGCTGGTGGAAGTGCACGATATCGACGAGCTGGAGCGCGCCATCCAGGTGCCGGTGCCGC
Organism: Stenotrophomonas sp. STEN031; assembly: GCF_056759975.1. Taxonomy (NCBI): domain Bacteria; kingdom Pseudomonadati; phylum Pseudomonadota; class Gammaproteobacteria; order Lysobacterales; family Lysobacteraceae; genus Stenotrophomonas; species Stenotrophomonas sp. STEN031. The sequence goes on along the minus strand of NZ_JBRREA010000010.1, from coordinate 7,111 downwards.
TGGTCGGCATCAACAACCGCAACCTGCGCACCTTCGAGGTGTCGCTGGACAATACGCTGTCGATGAAGGACGCAGTGCCGCGCGACCGCCTGCTGGTCACCGAGAGCGGCATCATGGGCCCAGCCGACGTCAAGCTGATGCGCGACGCCGGGGTCAATGCCTTCCTGGTCGGTGAGACCTTCATGCGCGTCGAAGAGCCGGGCGAGGGTCTGCGTCAGCTATTCTTCCCGGCATGACTGATCCCTATCCGAATCCGCGCGACGACGCGCAACTGGTCGTCTTCGACTTCGATCACACGCTGTACGACGGCGATTCCGGCAGCCACCTGTTCGCCTGGCTGATCAAGCGCAATCCCCTGCGGCTGCTGGTCGCCATCCTCGCCACGCCGCTGCTGGGGCCGCTGGTGGCGATGCTGCCGACCCGGCGCTTCGGCATTTCCGGCTATGTCTGGATCGCCACCTTCGGCCTGCACCAGGCACGTGATTTCAACAAGGTGATCGACCAGTACGTGCTCAAGCACGAGGACGAGATCCGCCAGCACCTGCTGCCACATGCCCTGCAGGTATTCGCCGCGCACCGCCGCGCTGGCGACCGGGTAATCGTTGCCACTGGCGCGCCGCCGGAGTTGGCCCGCGCCATCCTCGCCTTCGTGGCCGAGCAGGGCGTGCCGGTGATCGGTAGCGAAGTGGGGCCGCGGTTGGGCGCGATGGGTGCCACCCGTCACTGCCACAACGAAGAAAAGATGCGCATGCTGCGCGAGCGTGGCTACGGCGACATCGCCATCGCCTATTCCGACAGTACCGCCGACCTGCCGCTGCTGAAGGCCGCCAAGGCACCGGTGGTGGTGAACCCCAAGCATTCGCGGGTGGCGTACTTCGGCAAGGTATTGCCGGCCGGCACCCCGATCCTCAACTGGGGCTGCCCGGGCCGCGGCGGCAAGCCGCTGCCCAACTAATCCAAAGCGGAGCCGGCAACGATCCAACCGGAGCCGACATCCCTTCTCCCGTTTACGGGAGAAGGTGCCCGTAGAGCCTGCCCCCGCGAAGGGGGGGGGCGGATGAGGGGGCTTTTGACGCACAGCAAGGCCTGTCGAAGCCGACATCCCTTCTCCTGTTTACGGGAGAAGGTGCCCGAAGGGCGGATGAGGGGAGCTTTTAAGGCTTTAAGGCAAAAGCTGCCCTCACCCCAACCCCTCTCCCGTGAACGGGAGAGGGGCTATTAAGAGCAAGGCCGCCTCAAGCGCCCCGCAGCTTCACCACCGCCATTCCAATCTGGAACAGGCTGATCGACAGCACCAGTACGCCGACGGCGATCAGCACCCAGCGTTCCTTGACCCGCTTCACCAGCAGCGCCGCTACCGGCGCGGCCATCATGCCGCCGACCAGCAGGCCGGCGACGATGGACAGGTGCTGCAGGCCCATCGACAGCAGGAAGGTCGCCGAGATCGACAAGGTCACCACGAACTCGGCTGCGTTGACCGAGCCAATCGTGGTGCGGGCCTGGCCGCCACGGGCCAGCAGGGTGGAGGTGGCCACCGGCCCCCAGCCGCCACCGCCGGTGGCGTCCAGCAGGCCGGCGAAGAAGCCCAGGACCGGAACCCGTTTCACTTCCTGCTTGGCCACGAACCTGCCCGCCGCACGGGCCAGGATGAAGATCGCCAGCACCAGCAGGTAGAGGTAGATGAACGGCCGCACGACGTCGCCGGGCAGCTGCGTAAGCACGTAGGCGCCGATCGCCCCGCCAATGGCACCGGGCACCGCCAAGCGGAAGAACAGGCGTTTATCCACGTTGCCGGCAACCAGGTGCGAGACCCCCGAAGCACCCGTGGTGAACACTTCTGCGGTATGGATGCTGGCGCTGACCGCCGCTGGCGGCAGCCCCATGCTCAGCAGTACCGACGACGAGATCAGCCCGAACGCCATGCCCAGTGCGCCATCCACCAGCTGCGCACCCAGGCCGATCAGGATGAACCAGTAAAATTCATTGCCAAATTCCATCCTCCAAGACTGCGGGCCACAGCTGGGCAGGTCAAGGAAAGCTACATCGGTAAGTAATGTTTCGAGTTGATTCCTGACCCTTATAAGCGCCGAATGGACGCTAATTCACGGCTATGTCGGCGAAATGTCCACGCGCCGGGTTTGTTGGAATGACGTTCCGGGCGCTGCATCGAGCCATTGCGTGACCCTGGCCTTCGCAAGGGTGAATGAGATTATTGGCGCCGACAGACATCACACTTTGACCGGGTAGCCCGGGTGAGCGCAGCGCACCCGGGAAGCGGGCAAGGCAGGGTGCCTGGCGGAATCGTCACCAACGCGCGAAGAGCCCCGGGTGCGCGTCGCTTATCCGGGCTACCAGCGCGCCAGCAAAGGGCTTTCCCGAGGTAAAGCAGAGCGGAGAGCCCCCTTTGGTAAAGGGGGCGCGCCGACAGGCGCGGGGAATCGGAGAGCGAGGAGCCGGGGCCCATGGTTTGCTCCGCAAATCATGGGGTTGCTACGTGAATACGTATCAGGCTGGGTAGCTCGGGTAAAGCGCAGCGCACCCGGGAAGCAGGCAAGGCAGGGTGCCTGGCGGAATCGTCACCAACGCGCGAAGAGCCCCGGGGGCGCGTTGCTTACCCGGGCTACTGGAGCGCTGGCAAAGGGCTTTCCCGAGGTAAAGCAGAGCAGAGAGCCCCCTTTGGTAAAGGGGGCGCCGGCAGGCGCGGGGAATTGGGAGCTGATGAGCCAGGGCCCATGGTTTGCCCCGCAAACCATGGGGTTGATACGTGAATACGTATCAGCGCGGACGTCACCGCGTCCCGTACAGAACCACGGTCTTGCCACGGGCATGCAGCAGGCCGTCGGCCTGGAGCTTCTTCAGCACGCGGCCGGCCATCTCCCGCGAGCAACCCACCAGGCGGGCGATCTCCTGGCGGGAGACGCGTAGCTGGGTGCCTTGCGGATGGCTCATCGATTCCGGTTCCTTGGACAGGTCGTGCAAGGTGCGGATGATGCGGTCGGTCACGTCCAGGAAGGCCAGGCGGCTGGCCTTGCGGCTGGTGTGCAGCAGGCGGCGGGAGATCTGCGAGCCGATGGCGTACAGCAGTTTGGGCGCATCCACGGACAGCGGGCCCAGGAACAGCTGATGCAGGCGCTCGTAGCTGATCTCAGCCAGCTCGCAGGGGGTGCGGGTGCGCAGGATGACCTCGCGCTTGTCAGACTCGATGAACAGCCCCATCTCGCCGACGAACTCGCCGGCACCGAAGTAACCCAGGACCAGTTCACGGTCGTCGTCTTCCTCGGCAATGATACTGACCGAGCCGCTGATCACGTAATACATGGTCCCCGCGGGGTCGCCCGGGCGGAACACATCAGTCCGCGCCGGGTAGCGGCGGCGGTGGCTGTGGGCCAGAAAGCGGTCGATGGTAGCGATATCCAGCGCCAGCGGGCTGGAGGCAAGACGCACGTTAGACACGGTGGTGGCGTTACCTAGGCTCATGATGGCGTTCACAGTTTGGATGAACTTGCTTAATGGGCAAGCTTAACGAGGCCGAGCATAAGGGGCAAACGGGCATAAAGGAGCAAGTATCACAGCGCCCCACTTTGCCCCATACTTCCGCCTTTCCCACCATCTACAGGATCGACCGCCGTGGTCAAGCCGTTGCCTCGCCTGAGGTTGCAAGGATTCAACAACCTCACCAAGGCCTTGAGCTTCAACATTTATGACGTCTGCTATGCGCGTACCGAAGAGGAGCGCCAGCGTTATATCGAGTACATCGACGAGGAATACAACGCCGATCGTCTCACGCAGATCCTCACCGATGTGGCTGAGATCATTGGTGCGAACATCCTGAATATCGCGCGTCAGGATTACGACCCGCAGGGTGCCTCGGTCACAATTCTCATTTCCGAGGAGCCGGTGATCGACAAGAAGGCCGCTGGCAAGGAGTTGATCTCCGACGCCGTGGTCGCGCACATGGACAAGTCGCACATCACCGTGCACACCTATCCGGAAACGCATCCGCAGGAAGGTATCGCCACGTTCCGTGCCGACATCGATGTGGCCACCTGTGGCGTGATCTCGCCGCTGAAGGCGCTGAACTACCTGATCGAGAGTCTGGAATCGGACATCGTGATCATGGATTACCGCGTGCGTGGCTTCACCCGTGACATCAAGGGCAAGAAGCACTACATCGACCACAAGATCAATTCGATCCAGAACTTCCTGGCCAAGAACATCAAGTCGCGTTACGAGATGTTCGACGTCAACGTCTATCAGGAAAACATCTTCCACACCAAGATGCACCTGAAGGACTTCGACCTGGACCAGTACCTGTTCGAAGAGAAGGCCAAGAACCTGTCGTTCAAGGAGCGCATGAAGATCGAGGCGCTGCTGCGCCGCGAGATCGAAGAGCTGTTCCACGGTCGCAACCTGGCCGAATAAGCACTAACTGCGCAGCGCCGGCTTGCCGGTTCTGCGCAACAACAGGCGGGACGGCCCGCCCTGCAGTGATGCAGACGTTTGTCGACGGCGGCTCGGTGCTTATGCATCGGGCCGTCGTGTTTTCATGTAAAGGAAGTTGGCGATGCCCTGGATCTACCTGCTGCTGGCGGGCCTGTTCGAGATCGGTTTTGCGCTGGGCCTGAAGTACAGCGAAGGTTTCACCCGGCTCTGGCCGAGTGCGTTCACCGTGGTGTTTGCCGGCATCAGCCTGTGGCTGCTGACCCAGGCATTGCGCACGATCCCGGTAGGCACCGGCTATGCGGTCTGGACCGGGATTGGCGCCGTTGGCGTAGCCATTGCCGGTCTGATCCTGTTTGGCGACAGCGCCAGCTGGCCACGGCTGCTGTGCATCGGCCTGATCGTGACCGGCGTGATCGGCTTGAAGCTGGTCAGCTGAGACCAGGGTTGAGGTAGTGCCGAGCCATGCTCGGCGGAGGCGTTTCGCAAAAATCCACCCCATGTAGTGCCGAGCCATGCTCGGCAGAGGCTTTTCCGGTAAGGCCCAGCCGAGCATGGCTCGGCTCTACAGGGGAAGCGTTCCGCAGCCGAGCATGGCTCGGCTCTACAGGGGAAGCGTTCCGCAGCCGAGCATGGCTCGGCTCTACAGGGGAAGCGTTCCCCAGCCGAGCATGGCTCGGCTCTACAGGGGGAGCGTTCCGCAGCCGAGCATGGCTCGGCACTACAGGTGGTGCGCTACATCCGGTAGGCCACGGCCTTCATCGCCTTGGAGGCCAGTGCCATCATCGACGGGATCGGGAACGGCAGCTTGCGCGCGCCGGCATGTTCGGCGTGCTCGGCGTGGCGTGCTTCGTCGAGCTTCATCACCTTGAGGATCTCGCGGCTGCGCTGGTCGGCCGCCGGCAGGGTCTGCAGATGCTCGTCCAGGTGCGCTTCCACCTGGCGCTCGGTCTCCACCACGAAGCCAAGGTTCCAGCCATCGCCGCGCAGGCCGGCGAGCGTGCCGATGGTGTAGCTGCCGGCATACCAGAGCGGGTTGAACAGGCTGGGGCGGCTGTCCAGCTCGCGCAGGCGGTCGGCGCACCAGCTCAGGTGATCGGTCTCTTCCTGCGCGGCATCGAGCAGGTGCGCGCGGGTAGCCGGGTCGCGGGCGACCGCCGCCTGGCCGAAGTACAGGCCCTGCGCGCAGACTTCGCCTACATGGTTGATCCGCATCAGCCCCGCCGCATGGCGGGCTTCAGCCGGTTCCAACACCACCTCGGGGGTGTCGCCGGCCGGGTTGGGGCGGGCCGCCGGCGGGTTGCCAAATACCGTATCCAGGGCGCGCTGGGCTTCAGTCAGCAGGTGGTCCAGGGGCGTGTGTACGCGGGTGGGGGTCATGGCGGGGCGTTGCAGTGGGGTAGACCCGATTCTCGCCGCTGGCCTGCGGCCTGCCAAGGCTGAGGCGGGGTGCCGTTCAGGGGATGAGTTGCGCCAGGCGGCTGCGGCCAGTACAATCCCGCCTCTTCTGTTTCACCTTCACAACGCGTGGCAAAGTTCCGGTGGTTCATCTCGCCGCAATCAGCCCGACCTACCTGAGTTCTTTATGAGCACTTTCACTGCAAAGAACGAGACCGTCCAGCGCGACTGGTACCTCGTTGACGCCGCCGGCAAGACGCTGGGCCGTCTGTCCACCGAGCTGGCTCGCCGCCTGCGTGGCAAGCACAAGCCGGTCTACACCCCGCATGTTGACACCGGTGATTACCTGGTCGTCATCAATGCCGACAAGATTGCTGTAACCGGCAAGAAGCTGAAGGACAAGAAGTACCATCGCTTCACCGGCTACATCGGTAACCTGAAGACCGAAACCCTGGAGCAGGCGCTGGAGCGTCACCCGGAGCGCGTGATCGAGATCGCGGTCAAGGGCATGCTGCCGAAGGGCCCGCTGGGTCGTCAGATGTACCGCAAGCTCAAGGTCTACGCCGGCACTGAGCATCCGCACGCCGCACAGCAGCCGCAGGTTCTGGATATCTAATCATGGCTATCACTCAAAACTACGGCACTGGCCGCCGCAAGTCCTCCACCGCTCGCGTGTTCCTGCGCAAGGGCACTGGCAAGATCACCGTCAATGGCCGTCCGCTGGACGAGTTCTTTGGCCGTGAGACCGCGCGCATGATCGTGCGTCAGCCGCTGGAACTGACCCAGAACACCGAAAGCTTTGACATCCTGGTCACTGCTGCCGGCGGCGGCACCACCGGCCAGGCCGGTGCGATCCGTCTGGGCATCGCCCGTGCGCTGGTCGAGTACGACGAAACCCTGAAGTCCGAGCTGCGCAAGGCTGGCTTCATGACCCGTGACGCCCGTGAAGTCGAGCGTAAGAAGGTCGGCCTGCACAAGGCACGTCGCGCCACCCAGTTCTCCAAGCGTTAATCGCTTCGGGGTGGGGTTCTTCGGAATCCCACTGGGAAAGCAAAAGCCCGGCCTTGGCCGGGCTTTTGTCGTTTTGGGGGTTGGAGATTGGGGGTTCTGCGGGGTAAAAGCCGGGGATGAGGCCAAAGCCCAAAGCCAAAGCCAAAGCCAAAGCCAAAGCACCCCTCCCCAGCCCTCCCCTGGGGAGCGCCGCCGCGGGGGGGGGGGGGCCGGCGGGTCGGGGCCCGAGGGCCGACGGGCCGCCCGCGGGCCCCCCCCACGG